>JAEZXM010000105.1 GCA_023419875.1 Pseudomonadota bacterium
GTTGAAGAGGTCGTTCTCGTCCTTGGGGAGCAGAACTCCTTTGAGCTGGGCGCGCAGGTACTCCAGCGCTCCGGCGAGATCGCGGACAGCGTCGAGCCGATCCTCTGGCGTGGCGCGATACCGTCGATACTTCTGAACCGCCGCCCTGACCCGCTCTTCAACCCGCGTGGGCGAGCCGGGTGGTAGCGCAGCGCGAGCGAGGACCTCGAAACCTTCCTCTGCAAGCTGGACGATCTCGCCGTTCTCGGCGAGTTCATAGCCGCGGACGTAGTCGGCGAGCAGAAGGTTGACTTCCTCCCGGAACGCCCGGCGACCTTCGGCCTCATCGAACTCGGTGTAGTGATAGCCGCAGTCGTTGTACCGATGGTACTCGCCTTCACTGGCTGGCATGGACGCATGGTCGTGGAGCAGCTCGATCATGTCGAACAGGTCTTCTTCCGAGTACCGTTGCCAGTGCTCCCAGATCGGCCAAAGCCCCTCCTTCCGAAGAGCGAACAGAACGAAGGACTGAACGTCGCCGACCTTGCCCGGGATGAAACCATCCGTGCAGTTGATCCCAAGGTGCTGCTGGAAGTACCCGTCGCCCTCCATCTTCTGGAACATCGTGTAGAAGAGCTTCTTGAGCGTCGGGAGATCGAGCCTCTCACCCGCTGGATGTTTCCCTGTTCGGACGGAGTAGTAGCGTCGAGAGGGCCTCTTCACCTGGCAGCCTCCTAACGGCCGTGCGCACCTGTCGCGGGGACCGCTGTGAGGTCCCCGTGAACCTTCCTCACGAGATACTCGGTGAGGACAGCACGGAAGTGCTCGTCGTTCAGGAACCGGGCGGCGATGTCGGCGTTCTTGTCCATCCGGTCCACGAACGCCCCCTCGATCCTTCCCTTCACGGCCAGGGCGAAGTTGTCGATGGGGTTCACCGCCGCGTGCTGTTGCACGGTCTCGTCGGCCTTGAGCTCCTCGGCGACTGAGTCGATGGCAAGCTGGTCGGCCTTCTTGAAGTCCGTTCCGAAACGCTCGTTCAGGACATCGATGATCTCTGAGAGCAGCACCTCCTCGGGCTCCGAGCGCTTCATCCCAGCCTCGTCCGGCCCGTAGACTGGGACCTCCTCGCCGGCGGTGAGGATGATGGGCGCATCTTCCCGGACGAGAGAGAGGCGGTAGTAGGCGAGCTTCGTCTCGGCATCGAGGGCGAGGGGCGTCTTCTTCGGGTCCGCCGGCAGCTTCGTCTCCAGGTAGCGGCCGAACGTGTACAACTTCTCCAGCGCCGAATCGGTGAACGGCAGGATCTGGGCGAGAAAGGCATAGAGCCGGACGTAGGCCCCGAGCGCCGTCCGGAAGGCGTCTTGGACCTCCTGGTCCTTGGCCTTGAACCGATCCACCGCCGGGTCGAGATGGCGGTACAGCTCGGCGTGGTCGGCGCCGGTCTGAACCTTCCTCGGCCGGTAGAACACCTTACAGAACGCCTCCACCTCCGACGGCAGGAAGACCTGCGGCGCCTCCAGCTCGTGCTGGAGCTTGTAGAGGTTCTGCGGGTCGGGCGACTCCGCGACCTGAGTCTGCTCGTAGTACGGCTGGAAGGAGACCCTGATCTCCTCCTCGTCGTTCACGAAGTCGAGGACGAAGGTCTCCTCCTTGCCCCGGCAGGTCCGGTTGAGCCGAGAAAGGGTCTGAACCGCCTGGACGCCGGCCAGCCTCCTGTCCACGTACATCGTGTGGAGGAGCGGCTGGTCGAAGCCGGTCTGGTACTTGTTGGCGACAAGGAGGACGTTGTAGGCGTCCGAGGCGAAGGCGGCGGGGAGCTGCTTCTCCCCGAGGCCGTCGTTCATGCCGGGCTCGGTATAGCTCTTCCCCGGGACGTCCGGGTCCTCGACGGTCCCCGAGAAGGCAACCAGCGCTCGGACGTCGGTGTACCCCTTCTCCTTGATGTACTTGTCGAACGCCTGCCGGTAGCGAACGGCGTGGAGGCGGGAAGCGGTGACCACCATCGCCTTGGCCTTCCCGCCGATCCGGTGCCTCACTCGGTTCCGGAAGTGCTCGACCATCACCTCGGTCCTCTGGGCGAGGTTGTGCGGGTGGAGCGAGACGAACCGAGCGAGCTGGGCGGCGGCCTCGCGCTTCGGGACCTTGGGATCGGCGGCGGTCGCCTTGAGGAGCTTCCAGTAGGTCTTGTAGGTCGTGTAGTTCTTGAGGACGTCGAGGATGAACCCCTCCTCGATGGCCTGGCGCATCGAGTAGAGGTGGAAAGGACGGGGTTTCCCGTCCTCGCCTTTGCGGCCGAAGACCTCCAGGGTCTTCGCCTTGGGCGTCGCGGTGAAGGCGAAGAAGGACAGGTTCTTCTGCCGGCCGCGCGACTCCATCGCCCGCTTGAGGAGCTCCTCCGCGTCTTCCTCCGGGCTCGCCGCCTCGCTCGCCGTCTCCGCCTCGGCGGCGGCGAGAGAGGCTTCCTCCGGCGTCGCCGTCTTCGTCTTCTGCGTTCGGAGCACCTCCTTCAGCTTCGCTGCCGACTCGCCGCCCTGGGAGCTGTGGGCCTCGTCCACGATCACCGCGTAGGCGCGGTCCGGGAGCGTGCCGATCTTCTCGGCCGCCACCGGGAACTTCTGGAGGGTCGTGACGATGATCGGGACGCCTTTCTCCAGCGCCTCAGCGAGCTGCTTCGAGTCCTGATCGACCTTCTGGACGAACCCCTCGGCGTGATCGAACTGATGGACGGTGTCCTGGAGCTGCTTGTCGAGAACGCGCCGGTCGGTCACCACCACGACCGAGTGGAAGACTCGTGCATCTTCCCGGTGAAGCTCGGCCAGCCGGTAGGCGACCCAGGCGATGCTGTTGGACTTGCCGCTGCCGGCGGAGTGCTGGACGAGGTAGTTGTGGCCGGGCCCCTCCGTTCGTGCCGCCGCCTCCAGTTTCCGGACCGCGTCGAGCTGGTGGTATCGCGGGAAGATCATGGTCTCGACGATCTTCTTCTTCCCGCCCTCGACCTTCTCCTCCTCCTGGCGATGGACGAACCGGGCGAGGATGTCGAGGAAGCTGTCCCGCGCGAGCACCTCCTCCCAGAGATAGCTGGTCTTGTAGCCGGACTTCACCTCGGGGTTCCCGGCCGCCGTGCCGTTCCCCCGGTTGAAGGGGAGGAAGAACGTCTCCTGCTTCCGAAGCTCCGTTGTCATGTAGACGAGGTCTGGATCGACCGCGAAGTGGACCAGGGCTCGCTTCCCGAACCGGAAGACGGGGAGATGGGGATTGCGGTCGATCCTGTACTGCGCGATGGCATGCTGGACGTTCTGGCCGGTGAGCGGGTTCTTCAGCTCGACGGTGGCGATGGGGAGGCCGTTCAGCGAGAGGAGCATGTCGAGCGACTGCTCGCTCCCCGGATCGAACCTCACCTGCCGCGTCGCCGTGAGCCGGTTCTTGGCGTACTTCTCCAGGAGGTCCGGGTTCATGCCGTGGGACGGCTTGAAGGCGGCGACGCGGAGCCACTTCCCCATGAACCCGAAGCCGTGGCGAAGAACGTCGAGCATCCCTTGGTGATCAAGGGCATTCGCGAGCCACTCGATCACCGTCTTCCCGACGTTCTCGCCGTGCTGGCTCCTGAGCTGGCCCCAGGTCTCGCCCTGCGTCTCCGCGATGAACCGGAGCACCTCGGCCGCGTCGAGCGCCAGGGAGCGGTCGAAGCGGGTGGGGTCGCCCTTGTGCCAGCCGTGGCCGAGGAGGTGCTCCTCGATGGCGGTCTCGAAGGCGCGCTCGGTGTGCTGGGGCATCAGGCAGCCTCCTGGGCGGCGACGTCGAGCTGGCCGGTGACGGCGGCGGTGACGAGGGCCTGGCGGTACTCGCGAAGTCCGTCGATGCTCTTGGCGGCGGCAGCTTCGAGATCATCGAGCTTGCCGACTTCGGCATCGAGATACGCGGCGATCTCATCCTGCTCTTGGCGGGGCGGTACGGGGATGAACGGGCGCTTGAGATCCCGGATGTTGATCCCCTTCACGGTCGCGCCGACGATGCCGGCCGCGAGCTGCGCCCACACCGGCGCCGACTGGACCGCATAGAGAAGCCATCGAGGATTGACGCCGGGAGCAGGCGCGATCCGGGCTGCATCCTGGGTGAGGTTCGCCCCGGCGACGTCCTCCGGGACCAGCGCGGCCATCCCGATGCTGCCACGGATTGCGTAGACGATGTCATCAGCCGCCAGACGCGACCGGGCGTACCCCGCCTCGATCTCGAGTGTGGTCCTGTGGAGCATCTCGGGACGGAGCGTCTCCCGCGTGCAGTTGCCGCTCTTCACGATGGATACGCCTTCGTCCACGTTGGGCCCGGGCAGAACGATCCCGTACATGATCGGCCGGCCGGGAGCCGTGAGGTACATTAGTCGCTTCACAAACCAGTGCTCGGGGATCGCGCCGAGTGGGGTGCCGGTGTTCCGGCGCTTTGCCTTGGACAGCACACCCACGACGACTTCGCCGATGAGGGCGGCGCGTCGCTCCTCGGCAACCGCGACGAGCTGTTCCTTCCTCTCGATGAGGGCGTCGATGGCGGTCGTCCTGTGGTCGAGGAAGTCGGCGATGGCTCGCTGCTCGGGAAGAGGCGGCACCGGGATCGCCAGCCTGCGAATGTCTGGCATGTAGATCGTCTGGTGCGTGGACCCCATCATCATCCGCGCGAGCTCGGGCTTCATCGCCCGGAACGCCCAGAGCAGGTAGTCGGGGAGGAGTCGCGGTCCGCAGACCCAGTTCGCGAAGTCCTGGGTCGTGGCCATCGGTCTCGGCATAATGCCGGAGAAGCCGACGGACGCGGTTCTGGAGAGGACCACGGTCCCTGCCGGGAGCACTCTCGCAGCCGAGTTCGCGACGCCAAGGGCGCTGATCTTCTCCGCCGTGTCGCCGAGGTATTTCTGGTTCGCCTCCCGCAACTGCCAGACGTCCGCGAGGGAGAACCACGGGATCGTGCACTCCTCGGGAGTCCAGTATTCCGGGTGCTGCCGGCTCGGGGTATGTCCCGATTCGAGGCGCGCGATCAGGCACACTTTCGCGCTGTCCCAATGAAGGGGGATGCGAGCGGCCCAGGGCAGCCCGGACGGCTTGGTCCGCACGCTCACCCGAGCACCTCGCCCAGCATCCCTTGGATCTCCCCCTCCAGCTTTCGGATGTCCGCCTCGATATCCGCGAGCGGCCGGAGCGGCGTGAACTTGTAGAAGTGGCGGGTGAACGGGATCTCGTACCCGTCCCGGGTCTTCGACTCGTCGATCCAGGCGTCGGGGACGTGCGGCTTCACCTCCCGGTCGAAGTAGGTCTGGATGTCCTCCTTGCGCGGCACGTTCTCGTAGTCGCGCAGCTCGGGGTCGGGCTCGAGGTTGCCGCTGGCGTCGCGGCAGACCTCGGCCGTCTCGTCCCGCTCGCCGAGCGCCGAGAGGATCGCCTTCCGGACGGGCGCGGAGATCTTGCCGACGGGCTCGATGGCCGCATCGAGCGCCTCCTCGAACTGGCTGCGGTGCTTCCAGACACGGTCACCGCCCAGCCCCGCCAGTGCCGCGAGGAGCTTCTCCTGGAGCGTGCGCCCCTCGGTGGCTTCCAGCTCCCCGGCCTTCCCCTTCTTCTTGGTCCGGGCAAGGTTCTGGAACGCGGTCTCCTCCTTCAGGCACGCGATCCGCTCCGGCGTTGCCTGGAACGCGAGCCGCAGGGGGCGTTCCACCACGATCCGCCGATAGCCGAAGTCGTCGTTGTCGAAAATCCTGGACCGCTCCATCTCCCTGAACTCGCCGTACAGTTTCACGATCTCTTCGATCTGGGCTTTGGACAGCTCGTTCCGCTTGTTCCCGAGGCTCTTCTTCATCTTCTGGAAGAGGTCGGTGGCGTCGATGAGCTGGACCTTCCCCCGCCGTGCCTCTGGCTTCCGGTTGGTGATGACCCAGACGTAGGTGGAGATCCCGGTGTTGTAGAAGAGCTGGTCGGGCAGGCCGACGATGGCCTCCAGCCAGTCGCTCTCGATGATGTACCGCCGGATCTCGCTTTCCCCGGAGCCAGCGTCGCCCGAGAAGAGCGGCGAGCCGTTGAACACGATGGCGAGTCGGCTCCCGCCGCCCTTCACGGGCTTCATCTTCGAGAGCATGTGCAGGAGGAACAGCGTGGAGCCGTCGCTGATCCGGGGCAGGCCCGGCCCGAACCGGCCCGAGTAGCCCTGCGTCTCGTGCTCCGCCTGGATGGCCGCCTGCACCTGCTTCCAGTCGACGCCGAACGGCGGGTTGGAGAGCATGTAGTCGAACCGCGTGCCCGAGTGGCCGTCCTCGGTGAAGCTGTTGCCGGGGGTGATGCTCGAGGGGTTCTGCCCCTTGATCATCATGTCGGCCTTGCAGATGGCGAAGGACTCGTCGTTCAGCTCCTGGCCGAAGACCGAGAGCTTGGCCGCCGCGTTCAGCTCCCGGAGGTACTCTTCGGCGACCGACAGCATCCCGCCCGTTCCGCAGGCCGGATCGTAGAGCGAGCGCACGATGCCGGGCTTCTGGAGCGCGTCGTCGTCCTCGACGAAGAGGAGGTCCACCATGAGGCGAATCACCTCGCGAGGGGTGAAGTGCTCCCCGGCCGTCTCGTTCGACTGCTCCGCGAACCGCCGGATGAGCTCCTCGAAGATGAGCCCCATCGTGTGGTTCGGGACCGTGGCCGGGTGGAGGTCCACCTCCGCGAACCGCTGGAAGACGAGGTAGAGCAGGTTGTCGCGGGCGAGCTTCTCGATGTGCGTCGCGAACCCGAACCGCTCGAGGAAGATGTCTCGGGCATCCCGGGAGAAGCCCTGGATGTACTTGAGCAGGTTCGGGCCGAGGTGGTTTGGGTCACCCTTGAGCTTCTCGAAGTCCAGCTTCGAGACGTTGTGGAATGGGACGCCCGTGATCCGGTTCAGCACCGGGCCGAGGTTCTGCTCCTTCACCTTGCCGCCCTTCATCGCCTCGGCCTTGGCGAGCACCTTCGGCTTCGTGTCGCGGAGCACGCAGTCGAGTCGCCGCAGGACCGTCATCGGCAGGATGACCTTGCCGTAGTCGGACTGGCGGTAGCTTCCGCGAAGAAGGTCGGCGATGGACCACAGGAAGTTCGCGATCCCGCTGAAACCGTTGAGCTTCTGGCCGTGATCGGCCGGAAGCTGGAGTTCCTGCTGGTCCTTGGTGGTCAAGGCTTGGGAAGGGCTGGCCATGGGGTCCCAATCCTACTCGGAACGCGGACCTGAAGGTCCGATCCGAGGGCCGATCCACGTTCGTGTCGGGGGGGTGTGGGATGGGGGTATCCGAGAAGTGCAGTTGAGCCTGGGCGTGCACCCATGACCAAGTTCGTCTTCCAACTCGCGGTGGTGTTCCTTCCTGGCCTGATCTGGTCCACCATCGTGGACCGGCTCTGCACCAGAACCCGTGCGAGGTCGGAATCGAGCAGGGTTCTCCGAGCCTTCGGGTTCGGTGTCGCGAGCTACTTCGTCTATTTCATCGTCTACTACGCTGGCTTCCGCCTCTGGTTCGGCGTGTGGCCGGCCGTATTAGCGGGAAT
Source organism: Pseudomonadota bacterium (assembly GCA_023419875.1). Taxonomy (GTDB): domain Bacteria; phylum Myxococcota; class Myxococcia; order Myxococcales; family Anaeromyxobacteraceae; genus Anaeromyxobacter. Next base: position 7,512 of record JAEZXM010000105.1, read on the forward strand.
CACCTCGGCACCCGGCGTCGGGGATCTTCGCGTTCTGAGGCCCCAGGACATCCTGTTCACGAGCTTGCTGGCGGCAGTGTTGGCTGTGCTGTGGGCGGCCGGCTCGAATCGCAAGGTGTTCATGCGCCTTATGCAGTGGCTTCGCGTCACGAGGAAGTACGGAGACGAGGGCGTCTGGGAGTTCACCTTCAACAGAGGTACACCGTCTGTCGAGTACGTGAACGTCAGGGATTTCGAGAACCGAGTCGTTTACGCTGGGTTCGTGCAGGCGTTCTCGGAGGGCGGGCAATATCGGGAGATCCTGCTCGAGCATGTCCGCGTCTCCGAACTCGACAGCGGGAGGCACCTCTTCGAGATGCCGGTGGTCTATCTGTCCCGAAAGCCAGACTCGCTTCACATCGAGTTCCCGTTCAAGCCGCAGCCAAAGAAGGAGGAGGACCAATGTCCGACGACCTGAAGCGTGTAGTGCGAATTGATGATGGCACGCTCAAGAAGGGCGGCGTGAACCGTGAGTATCAGATCCCGCAGCAGCAGCGCCCGCCAGACCCGCCACCGATGAGGCCGCCGCCTGCTCCTCCGTCCAAGAAGAGTGAGTAGGAAATGGCACACGAGACTAAGGGCGGGGGACGCATCGACGGCGGAACGGATCAACGGGGTGGCGTGAACACGGGCTATCAGATCTCGCCTCAGCAGCGTCCACCTGACCCGCCTCCGATGAAGCCGGCGACCACGACGAACCCGGCGCCACAACCGAAGAAGGACTAAGGGAGGGAGGATGGCCAAGAACAACCGCATCTTCATCAGTTTCGCCGCCGAGGACGCCGACTACCGCACGATGCTCGTCGGTCAGGCTCGGAACGGGAGGTCGCCGTTCGACTTCATCGACATGTCCGTGAAACAGCCCTGGGACGAGAAGTGGAAGACGAACTGTCGCACGAAGATCAAGGGGTGCGACGGGCTCATCGCGCTCATCAGCTGGAGGACGATGCATGCAGATGGAGCGCGCTGGGAGATAGGCTGCGCCAACGACGAGAGGGTCCCTGTTCTCGGCGTCCAGATCAACTCGAATGCGCCCGCCGCAGTGCCTCCTGAGCTCTACGGCAAGCCCGTGATCGCGTGGACTTGGGACGGGATCGCGACATTCATCAACGGACTGTGATGGAATCCGAGCAAGCCAAGTCGACGGCGCCGGACTCGCGCGACGAGAAGGACGCGGAGAGCGAGGCCAAGCGCTGTGCGTCGTCCGTTCTGCTGGGGGTGAGGCGGGGGGAGTACGGGGAGTCCTTCAGCCAGCACCGACTCGAGCAGTACAAGCTCTACGTCGAGATGGCCGATCGCGTGAGCAGCCGGCGGATGACGGCTAACTCGTTCTTCGTGACGATCAACACGGCGCTCGTGGCCTTCCTCGGTCTCGCGGTCGCGAAGGACGAGACGGAGCGCCTCGGCTGGTACGTGGCGGTATCCGTAGCGGGGGTAACGGTGAGCGCGCTGTGGTACTTCCTGATCCGGTCGTACCGGGATCTCAACTCGGCCAAGTTCAAGGTTGTCCACCTCGTCGAGTCGGGGCTGCCGCTCAGGCTCTATGACGCGGAGTGGGAGATGGTGGGCCGAGGCGAGAACCCGAAGCTCTATCTGCCCGTTACCCACATCGAGACGAAGGTCCCCTTGCTGTTTATCTCTATCTACGTCGGGCTCGCTGCGTACGTGCTCGTGTTCACGTAGCCCTCGCCTACCGGCGGCGGGGCTTCCTCATCGCCTTTCTGATCTGCTTGGCGATCCCGTCCCACGTCCAGTTGATAACTGGGACCCCAAACAGCGCTCCCGGCATTCGTCCCTTGTCGGCTCTGTCTATGTAGACGCCGAACATCGGGACGCCCTCCTCCTTTGCGACCTTGATCTCCCAGAGGACACCCTCGGCGGCGTGGGTACCATCACCGATGAGCACGATCACGACGTCGCAACCCTTGATGCGGGGCCGTGTCTGCGTCTTCCAGGCGTTGTCGAACGGCTTGTGGAGCGAGAAGTCGGCCAACTCGAAAGGTGTATCCGAGTTGCGGCTCTGCCCGACGAAGAGGTTGCGTGCGGCCTCGTCCTCCACCGCGAAGCTGATGAAGGCCCGTGGCTTCCGTACCGCCGCGGTACTCCTCCCTGCTCGCGGCTTCTTCTTCGGGGGCTCGCCGGTTGGAGGTGGAAGGCCCGGCGCTTTCTCTGCCCGAGTAGCCGCGATCCATACGATTGCCGCACCGAGAAGCAGCAAAGGAATCGCAAGCGCTCGAAGCAGCGCCCGAGGGTCGGCGCGTAGCCTATCGAACCAGGTCATGGGTCATGGTCACGGCGGCATCGCCGGCGGAGGTCAAGCGTCTTGGCACGCAGGGCACATGAGGCGGGCGCGATGCCGTTGGTAGTCCGTGATGATCCAAAGGCGAGCGCCAGGCTGCAACAACAGGTCCGCCGGTCTTCCACAGCGAACGCAGCGCATGAACAGCGAGGAGCGAAGCGCATGACGCCGCGTCGCTCGGAGCGCTTTCTCAACATCGAGAGTGGGCATGCGTCCCGCGTATCACACCGTGCTGACGGTCCGTCCACCTCGGGTCCTTGGGACCAGGCGGAAGTCTCTGTCCTCGGCCTCGGTACAGAACCCGACCACGAACGTTTGCGGCCTGGCGCGAGGCGTATCGGCGCGCGAGCCGCGCGGCCTTGACCTCCTCCGGATAGGTTCTTCCTGTTCGAGGGGCAGCGCACCGCGTCGTCATGCGGATGGTTTCGGACGCCGGCGAAAGAGCGGAGTCCAATTGGCCCCACGCTCCCAGAGCGCGGTCACGGTGACCGTAGGGACGTTGTAGTAGAAGACGAGGAGCTTTCCGGTGTTCCCGTATCCAAGAAGGCGATCGTGAAGCTTGTCCTGGGTCCACGGGTCCCGCCGCCGCATGGTCTTGGGGCGCAGGATCGCAGCGGTCTGCTCCTGAAGGAACGCCTTTAGAGAGTCACGCTCCCTGAGATCGGTGAACACTTCCCGTCCCGTGAACATCTCGTCGCGGTCCGAGACGACGTCGGGGGGCGGCAGCAACGACACGTTCCTCAGGCCATGCTTATCGAGGAACCTGCGGAGAGTCGTAAGGCCCGAACGCCTGCCCATTGAGAACGCGATGGTCACTTGCCGGTTTCTGAACCCGGCGACGCGGTCACGCGACAAATGGGATGTGAGGCGCTCGTGGAGCGCGGTATCCGGCAGCTTGAGCCACTGAATGAATGCCGTCTTGGTGTGTCCCGCCGCACCACAGAAGTCATCCCACAAGACAATCTGCCCGCGCCCGCGCGACTCAAGCGCAAGCTCGAGCTGCATCACTCGACGCCGGAGCTTCGCAGGGATGTCATTCATGAGGTATGTCAGGAGCGCGCTGCTGTCCCCAGTTGCGCCGAGCGGGCACACTGCACGGACCTCACCGTTAGCGAGCGCTGAGTTCATGATGCGCTCGAGTGAACGCGCGAAGTACCGTCGGTCCTTGAAGTCAACGTGTTCGAGCATCCGAAGCGCCGCGCGAGCCATCTTCTCCGACTGGAACTGCCTAAGGAAGGCAGCAATGGACGCAGCAGTGATTGGCCCTCTACCCGGGACCTGGTACTGACCGAAGGTGTCGTGGAGGCTCTCGATCCGGGGCCACGCGGCCTTCAGGAAGTGCTCGAGCGAGGCGGCCTGGTAGGTCCTGACGCTCGATGCCTTGACGTTCGACGCCTCATCCCGACGCAGAGCAGCGCCCTTCTTCGCCAGCGTTTCTTCTGCAACCTTGATCTCTTCGGGATGCAGCTTGGCGCGCCGGAACGCGGATGAGTCGACGGGCTGCCCGTAGTTACGCATGATGACGGAACGAGCAGCGATAAACACGGGAAGGACGCATTCTTCGGGTGCGAACACGTACCCTTCGGCACTCGATATGCGGCGACCGGCCTCGGCCCGTTCCCCGCCGAACGCTGTTGCGGCGAGCTTGAAGTCCTCTGCCGTGTCACCAACGAACGCGTGTCGGTCCATGCCGGACCGGGTGAGGTCCGGGACGTTTACAGCGGGTGGGATGAGGCGAAGTGGCTGGGCATGTGCGCCAAGAAGCTTCGCGAAGCGAGTCGCTTTCTCCGTGATCTCGCGCTCGAGCTTGCCGGATCGCACAGCATCGCGCAGCGAAAGCCATAGGGTCAGGTCCTCGCCCTTGGGGCTCTTCTCTGAGTTCTTGATGAAGAAGGCGCGCTTGGGCAGGCGTCGCTCGCGAAGCATCCGCGCATGCAGTAGCTGGCGATCTCCAACGAGTTCATCGTCCGAGAGCGACAGCCAGTCCCGGATCGAGGTGAGGCTCCCGCGTCTAGCCTTCTCGGCCAACAGGCGGCGTGCGACGAGCTCGAGTGCTTGGACCTTGTGGTGCTGGTAGACCTTCTCGAACAAGAAGTTCTTCGTGACCGCGAGCTCGTGGAGCGCACGAGATCCTGGCGCGCTCAAGACCAACGTCGTTATGAGGCCGCTCTTTGGGGGAGCCCACTTGGCGTAGTCGCGGGGGAGCTTGGCCACGGGAACGCTGACCGTGTGGACCTTCTCGATGATGCGCTTCACGTCGACCGCGGACGGGATGCCCGCCATGGCGCTGTCGCGCGGCATGTAGTCAAGCTTGTCCGCATCGAACGGTCCGTTCAGCAAGAGCGAGAGGTACTCCTTCCCTGGGTCGACTGCCCCCGCGACGACGTAGCCCGCTATGCGTCGGGTCGCGTCATCGACGTCCTTGATGAAATCGGCTCCTACCTCGGTCGCGCCCAGAAAACCGCGAAACGCACGCGAACGGATGAAGACAGCGGCGAACGCCTCGCTGGGAGAGGGTACCTTGCGGGTCTTGTACTCCGTCGTGATCCTGGAGATGAGCTCCCTCACGCCAGGGAGTTCCGCGACGAGCGGCTCCGAAACATGACTGAACGCGGAATGGCCGCAGTCGTGGACCAGCGCGGCGATCCGAAGCAGCTTCGTGGTCACGTCATCAACGATGCGTTCTCCTGCAAGCCCCGAGTTGCGCTCCAGGCCGTCGATGAGCTGCTGCATCTGATGGAGCACGCCGAGGGAGTGCTCGAGCCGGCTATGGCCGGCGCCAGGAAACACCCAATGAGCGACACCGAGCTGCCGGATGTACCTGAGCCGCTGAAGCAGCAAGGTGTCGAGGAGAGCCGCCTCCCAGCTGAAGAGACGGATCGTTCCCCAGACCGGGTCGTTGATAACCTTAGGGCGCGCATGGGAGTGGCCAGCACGCAGACGCTCCGTATGCGGAGCGACCCACTGGTCACAGAGGCGTTCGAGCTCAGCGGTGAGGGCAGCGGCCGGGTCCGCCACGACTACTCGAGCTGCTGAGCGAAGTACCGTCCGAGCTGCTCGAACCACTTGCCATCAGGAAGTCGCTTCAGCTGAGCCTTCGCGTCAGATGGCCCGATCTTGAACTGGGCCTTCTCCAGGTCCGGATTCATCAGAGACAGCACGCGATCCTGCTCACCCTCGAGCAGCATCTCGCTCGCCTCGGAGCACACCCCGAAAATGGGGTCCACGTGGAAGGTCAGATTCCGGAGGAGGCCCCGACGCGCAGTCTTCTTCGCCTTCTCGACAGTCGAGACGAAGGCCCGGTGGAAGTCCTCTCCCTCAGCGGGGAAGTCCTTCTTGTAGATCCGGAGTCCGAACAGGAGCCCTCGGTAGAAGGTCACTCTGTCCATAGGCGATGCCCCCTCGCTGCGTCCTGGCTTCGATTCCACGCTCACTTCCTCAACCTGCCCGACCTACTCACCGTGTGCGTTGACGGCCGCCAAGCGGCTCGTAACGTCCCGCCGAATCGTCTTCATCTCGACGATGAAGCGGAACGCGTACTGCCCGGTCGTGAGCTCCTCCAGCAGCCGGCGTGGTGAGCTGCTGAAGTAGACCTCCGTGCCGTCAGTGACCAGGAAGCGAGCGTTCGAGGGCTCGCCCCGTACCTGTGGATGGGCCCGCTGTAGCGCCTGAAGCGACCGCTTAAGCCTGGCAACGCCCACGCCTGCCTTCAGGAGTTGCGCGACGGTGCGCAGCATGACGAGGTCCACGAAGGAGTACATCCGCGGACTGCCTCTTCCTCGCCGGCTCGTGTGGGTCGGGACGACGACCCCCGTCCGGCAGAGGTAGTCGACCATCGCCGTCGACAGGCCCGCGACCTCGGCCGCGAGACCGATCTCGTACCCCTGGCGAGTCGATCCGCTACCCATAGAATCGAGTTTAGATCGGGACTCTGAAGTTCTCCAGTCGAGAAATCCGGGGCTGCATGCCGGCAGGATGCTCGCCTGGCTCCCTCATGGGTCACCGCGACTGCAAACGGCGTGCTGGGGCGGCGTGCTACGGGCGAACGAGCCGCCTGTGGAAACGGCACTGGCTGAACGGAGCGGCGCGCGGACGCGAGTCCGCAGGACGACCGATCATCGGTGGACGACGTGCGGATGGGCTCCGATGTCGGGTGACCCTCCGAACCGGAACTCGAGCAGGGTGAGGGCGCTAGACCGGCAAGGTTTCTGCTGGTCGGCATCGTGGCTGTAGGGGTGCTCCGAGAAGAAACACTCGCCGTGCGGTCCACCCGACAGCCTCAAGGAGGCCGAGCGGCCCACAGGTTAGGCGATGCTGCGCGGGGTCATGGGCCAGGCGATGCGATCCAGCGTTTCTCAGCCGACGAGGGGATCTAGAAGCGGAGCGAAGGGGAACGGCAGGCGCCTGGAGGCGACGCTCAAGCCCAGGTTCGGTGAGGCTGCGAGTGAACTACTTCGCAGTCAGACGGCACTAACAGCGCGGGCGGATCTCGTTGTGGTCGGCGGGGCGCGGTAGTCTCGCTGCAAGACTTCGAACGCTGGAGGGACTCATGACTCGTGCCGAAGCACTACAAGGGCTGGACCGGAAGGAGCACATGGTGATGTGCTATCTCTGGTCTCGTCAGTTCGAAGCGCCACTCGAAGCGGGATCACATAAAGTGAAGGCTGGTGTGAACCTGACAATCACGCGCCTGCGCCAGCGCGACGCCGTCGGCATGGTTCACTACTACTGGAGCGCCGTCACCGGTACCGAGCGAAGCGTGCCGTTCGCGAAGCTACTGCGAAGCGAACGGTTTGACGTTTTCGAGACCGAGACCACGCTGTTCGACTTTAGAGATCGCTTCAACGACCAGTGGTTCCGAGCCACCGCCCCGCCGATGTGCCCGTTCTGCGGCCAAACCTTCTAGCGCTCGTCATGGGCAGGCGGCACAGAGGCGTCGCGCGCTGCTATCCGAGGCCAGAGCGGGGCTTAGCCTGCTCGTGATGGATCGAGGGGTTCCGCTTGTCCGCCGAGCGAGCCTGGTCCGGCGCTGCACCGACCAGATGCTGACGTCGCCCCGCCGTCGTTGACGAGCGGGCGGAGCGTGGGCTCGCCTGAAAGAGGTGGCGCGGGGGCTTTCGCGCATGCTCGCTCGAGGACGACGTGGTGGGAAACTTGAGCAGCGCATGGACGGCCCTCAGAATCATCATGTGGAGCCGATCACGACAAACATCTCGGGGATCAATCCAACCTTCAAGGACTCCGAGTTGGTACTCGGGCTGGTCGCGCCGGTCGGGACGGACTTCGATAAGTTCCATCACTTGCTCACGAGGCGGTTGGCGGAATTCGGCTATGCCGTTAACCCGGTGAAGCTGAGTGCCTTGGCCGACAACTTCCAAGCGAAGACCCCGGCTCCTCCCGCAGGCGCTTCTACGGAGGCGATACGCATCAACCGGCTGATGCATGCCGGCAACTATCTTCGCTTCGAGTCACGTCGGGGCGAGTTCTTGGCGCTTGCTGCCGCAGCCGACATTCGAGCGCACAGAAGAGATGGTGAGGTTCTCCAGAAGACGGCCCACGTCGTTCGTTCACTGAAGCATCCGGATGAAGTCCGTGCGCTGCGACGAATCTACGGTGCCGGGTTCTACCTGGTCGGCGTGACGGTGAACGAGAAGCAGCGACGCGAGTACCTGTGCGATCACAAAGGGTGCCGACCGGACGAAGTTGCCGAGCTCCTGCGCAGGGATGAGCACGAAGAAGACCCTGGGTACGTCGATGAGGAGGGTCAGAACTACGGACAGAGAACGCGGGACACCTTCCAACTCGCGGACGTCTTCATCCCGCTTGACTCCGAGGACCGGCTCGACCGCTTCCTCAAGCTGGTGTTCGGCTGCCCATTCGAAACACCCACGCCGGAGGAGTACGCGATGTACCTGGCGTTCGGCGCAGCCCTTCGGTCCGGTGACCTGTCTCGCCAGGTGGGAGCGGTCGTGGTTACCGAGAAGGGGGATCTGGTCAGCGTCGGAGCGAATGACGTCGCTCGCGCCGGTGGCGGTCTCTACTGGCCGGGAAAAGGGGACGAGCGCGACTTCGTTCGCAACGAAGACTCGAACGAGGTGCAGCGAGACGTGATTCTCCAAGACGTGCTCAAGCGCCTACTTCCCGAGGGTCAGGATGAGGCCTCGTGGATCGAGCGGGGCAGGAAGCTCCTCAAGCCTAGCCCTCTGATGGACATCACGGAGTATGGCCGGGCGACCCACGCGGAAATGGAGGCGCTGCTCTCGTGCGCGAGAAACGGCATTCCCACCCGGAACGCGACTCTCTTCTCGACCACGTTCCCATGCCACAACTGCGCGAAGCACATCATCGCGTCCGGTGTCAGGCGGGTCGTGTACGTTGAGCCGTACCCGAAGAGCCAAGCGGCGAGACTTTTCAGTGATTCGATCAGGTTAGCGGGGGTAACGAAGGGCACCCGTCGAGTTCTGTTCGAGCCGTTCGTGGGCATCGGGCCCAGACGATTTCTTGACCTCTTCTCTGTCGGTCTCTCATCGGGTACAAGTGCCGCTCGGAAGAAGGGAGGCGCGGTGATTCCCTGGAGTCCCGAGAAGGGAGTTGTCAGGGTCCCCTGTCTTCCGAACTCGTACCTAGATCGAGAAAAGTTGGCGGAGAAGGAACTCTCCGCGCGCACGACTCCACCGAGGGAGCCCAGATGACGAAGATCTTGCGGAACATGTCGACCGAGGCAAGCAGGGCGTTCTGGGAAACTGTCGAGAGTTCTGCTGCGGAAGTGGAGCAGTGGCCCGCTTGGAAGCGGGCAGGGATCAACGTGGCGCAAGTCCGCGATGAGGCCGAAGGAGCCCTCGCTGAGCCTAGGCCTGCTGAAGGCACACCGCCCAGCGACCAGTAGGGAGTCACCGCTCTCCGGGTGGTCCAGGCGTTGGAATCGGGTACACGCAGAGTCCGTAAACCTGGTGCCATTTCGTGTCGGCAGACGTCGCTTCCTGCCGTTTCCTGGCACCAGGTGTCACCCCTAACCCTTGATTACCCTTAGCTTCGGTGGGGTTAGCAGCCGGTCGAGTACTTCTGAAAATCCCCGTGTCGCTGGTTCGATTCCGGCCCCAGGCACACACAACAGAGCTCGAGCTTCGGTAGGCCCCGCGGCGAAAGCCGGCGGGGCCTCGGTGTTTTTCAGCACTCGGTGGGGGTCGACGGAAGCCGTGTGCGGACTGCCACTGGGTACCGTGTCGCCATTGCCGCAATGTGGCTAGGGCCGCGAGACTGCGTAGGAACTGCCAAGGCGCACAACGTGCAGGGGGGAGGAGACATGTGCCTGCTTCGCTCCCTCGTGGTCGCGCTCGCGATGATCGTCCTCTCCGTGCCGGTTCGTGGACGGGGGGACGACGGGCTCGAGCCGCACATGACGTTGTCGAGCGTGACCCTGGAGAGGACGACGCTCAGCGAGGCGCAGCGCCTTCTCGGCCCGGCTGAGGTTCGTCACAACGGCGGCGACGCGGCCGCGAGCGCATCCGGAGCGTGCTACGTCGGGGCAGACGGCACGACGCTCGCTCTGATCTCCAACATCGAGATGGGAGGCGGCACCACCATCACCGACGTTCAGCTGGTCGCGCGCGGTGCGGAGCCCGACTTCTCGAGCGACGACAGGTACGTCGTGCCGCCCGAGCACAGGCCCCGCTGCGCACAACTCGGATCGCTCTCCGAGGCCACAGCAACGCGTGGCGGCCTCAGGCTCGGGATGACGAAGGACGACGTGGTTCGGCTTCTCGGTCCTCCTGCCGAGTCGGAGGATCATCGCCTCCGGTTCGCCTCCGAAGTGAAAGTGCCGATGACACCGGAGCAGAAGGAGGCGTTCGAGGCCCACAATGGCCCTGGTGGAAATGACCTCCTCCTCTTTCGAGCGCGCACCATCGTGATCGAGTTCGTCGGAGAGAAGGCAGCGGTGATCAGGCTATCCCAGGTCACCTCGAGCTGACGGCGGGACCCAGCAACGGAGAGCTTCCGGCTCCGACGCGGCGCCCCGGTTTCTACCCGCCCGCCCCTTCAGGCGCGCGAGCGTCGCCGCGATCCCCACCACACGTCCGATGCACAGGCACCCCGGCGCGCCGGTGCGCGGCAGCGCCGGCGCATTGGCGAGGGCGGCGGCGGGTGTCGCGGCGGGCCAGCCGCGGGCGAGAAGCGCGGCCGCGATCTGCGCGCGCGCCGGGACGCCCATGAGCACGACGACGGTCACGGACGATGGCGGGAGCGCGTCCAGGATCGGACGCCACGTCGCCTCCGCGTGCCCGGACACGACCAGGAACCCGGACGCGAGGCCGCGGTGCGTGACCGGCACGCCGGCGAGGGCGGGCGCTGCGAGGGCGGAGGAGACGCCGGGGACGACCTCGAACGGAACGCCGGCCTCTGCCAGCGCCAGCGCCTCCTCCCCTCCGCGACCGAGCACGAACGGATCGCCGCATTTCAGCCGGACGACCCGCCGGCCGCGCCGCGCCGTGCGGACGAGGAGCCGGTGAATGTCCTCCTGCGTGACCTCCTTCGTGCCGGCGCGCTTCCCGACCGAGATCCGCCACGCGCGGTGCGCGAGCGCGAGGACCTCCGCGGAGACGAGCGCGTCGTGGAAGATCACCTCCGCCTCTTCGAGCCGTCGCGCGGCCTTCACGGTGAGGAGCTCCGGGTCTCCGGGCCCGGCCCCGACGAGCGACACGAAGCCGTTCATGAGTAGATCCGGTTCAACGCCTCGAGGAGCAGGGGCCTCCGCGCCGCCATGGGCGTGCCGGCGGCGCGCCACGCCGGCCGAAGCTCGCGCGCCAGCGCGTGCCACCGCGACAGGTCCTCCGGGAGCATTGCCTCGAGCGCCTCGCGCACGAGCCCGGCGAGGGCCGGCGCCTCGCCCGCGGTGGAGACGGCGACGGTGGTGCCGCCGCGCCGCACGACGCCCGAGGCGAAGGCGCTCGCCGAGGCCGGATCGTCCACCGCGTTCACGAAGATCCGCCTCGCCTCCGCGGCGTCGGCGACCTGCCGGTTCACCTCGGGGGTGGCCGCGGCGACGACGAGCCACGCGCCGTCCAGGTCCGCGGGCTCGAACCGCCGCCGCTCGAGCCGCACGGGCTGTTGCTCGAACTCGGGGAGCGCCTCCGGTGCGACCACCACCACCTCGGCCCGCGCGGCGAGGAGGCCGCGGAGCTTCCCGAGCGCCACCGCCCCGGCGCCCACGAGCACCACCCGACGCCCGGCGACCCTGAGGAAGAGCGGCAGGAGCTCGATCATCCCTCCCTCGCCGGCTCGGGATCGAGGACCGGCGCCGCCTTCACGACGGGCGCCGGGCTCTCGCGGGTCGCGTACCAGTAGGAGCCGGCCACGAACACCGCGCCGCCCACAAGGTTCCCGAGCGTGACCGGGACGAGGTTCCGGACGAACCCGGCCCAGCTCACGAGCGCCGGATCGTGCGGCGCGAACAGCGCGAGGCCGAGCAGGGTCATGTTCGCGACGCTGTGCTCGAACCCCGCACCGATGAAGCCGAAGAGGCACCAGAAGATGAGGACGAGCTTGGCGATGTCCTCCTTCGTCCGAGCGGCCATCCAGATCGCGAGGCAGACGAGCACGTTGCAGAGGAGCCCCCGGAAGAACAGCTCGGTGACGGGCGCGGCCATCTTCGCCGCGCTCACCTGAAGCACGAAGTCCTTCATGGGCGCCTTCGCGACGAGGCCCGCGGCGGCGGTCGTCGCGGCGAGCAGGAGCGAGCCCGCCACGTTCCCGGCGAAGGAGAGGCCCCAGACGCGCAGGGTGCTTCCCCAGCTCACCGTGCGCCCGAGGCTGCCGAGGGTCATGACGAGGTTGTTCCCGGTGAAGAGCTCCGACCCGGCGAACACGACGAGGGTCAGCGCGAGGGCGAAGGAGGCGCCCATGAGCGCCTTCGTGCCGGGCGCCGCGGCGCCCGCGAGCGGCGCGCCGATCGAGAAGATGAGCACGATCCCCAGGCCCACGTAGGCGCCCGCGAGCGCGGAGAGGACGAGGTAGCGGAACGGCTCGCGAGCGGCGAGATCGGCCTTCTTGCGCGCGGCGTCGGCGAGGGCGGTGACGGTGGACTTCATGGTCGAGGACTTCCTTTCCGGTCAGTAGATCTCCCGCTGATACCGCTTCTCCTTCACGAGTCCGTCCCAGAAGGCCTTGGCGTCGCCGTCGGTGCGCCCGCCGTGCTCGGCCGCGAGGCGGCGGAGCGCGGCATCGACCTCCGGCGCCATGCGCCGGAGATCGCCGCTCACGTAGACGTGGGCGCCCTGCGCGATCCAGCGCCAGAGCTCCTCGCCGTTCTGGCCGATCCGCTCGGCCAGCGTCACGCCGGGCGTCCCGTCGCCGGGGAAGGCCTTGTCGAGCCGCGTGAGCACGCCATCGGCGAGGAAACGTTCCACCTCCTCGCGACACAGGTCGTCCGCCTCGGTCGCGCCGCCGAAGAAGAGCCAGGACCAGCCGCCGGCGGCCGTCGCCTTGCGCTCCTGGAGGAAGGAGCGAAAGAGCGCCATCCCCGTGCCGCTGCCGATCATGATGATCGGCGCGTCGCCACGAGCGGGGAGCCGCACCCGGCCCGGATTCACGAACACACGGACCGCGCCGCCCACCGGGAGCCGCTGCGCGAGCCAGGTGGAGGCGAGCCCGTTGGGAGTGACCCCCACGACGAGGTGCGCCTCGCCGGGGTGGAGGCGCGGCGACGACGCGAGCGTGTAGAGGCGGGGCTTGAGCCGGCCGAGCGAGCCCGCGACGTCTCCGACGGAGGGGCGCTTCGGCTCGAAGCTCTTCAGGACCTCGTCGAGATCTCGCAGATCGCAGTCCTCCGCGAGGGCGGCGCGGAGCGAGACGCTCCGCTTCGCCGGGCTGACGACGCGCTCCCGGCCGCTCGCGCCGAGGGTCGCGAGCGCGGCCTCCACCGCCTCGACGGAGTTCTCGGGGAAGACGCCGAACGAGTCGCCCGGCTGGAAGCTCTCGCTCGCCTCGGCGGCGTCGAGCACGAGGTGGACGACGGGCGCCGTCGCGCCCGGGTGGTGCAGGATCTCCCGCGCCAGGAGGCGCGCCGGAAAGGTGATCTTCCCGGACCTGGGGGTCGCCGCGCCCGGCTTCGGCGCCGGCTTCGCCGAGGGAGCTGCGGTAGCGGAGGGTGTCGAGGCAGGCGAAGCAGGCGCGGCGAGGAGCTCCTTCAGCTTCGCCGCGGTCGGCGCGCCGCCGGGGCTGCAGAGCACGAGCTTCTTCTCGGCGCCGCTCGCCATCGCGGCGGCGTAGGTGCGGCAGTCGTAGCCGCAGGCGTGGCAGTCGAGCTGCGCGAGCGTCGCCATGAGGCGATCGTTGAGCGGGCGCCCCTCGGCGAGCGCGAGCCGCTCGGGCAGCTGCAGGTTGGGGTCGTGCCAGGGCTCGGCCTGCGGCGGGCTCGCCGGCGGGACCGGGACTGGCACGGAGGCGGCGCCGCCCGCCGCAGGTGCGCCGCCGCCGAGGAGCCCAGCGAAGAACCCGTTCAGCCAGGCGCGCTGACTGGGCGTGAACGGGGCGCTCTCGGGCAGGAACGGGATCGTCGTCACGCGCTCACTCCGTCGGTGGCGAGGCAGAGCGCCCGCAGCTCCTCGGGGCCGTGGCGGCTCGCGAAGTCGTGGAAGGTCTCCGCCCCGCGTCGCCGCGCGAGGTAGCCGCGCAGCAGTCGCTCGAGGAGCGGCGCCAGCTCGGGCTGCGGGACGTCGCGGACGATCTCGCGGCCGAGCGCCTGCTCGGGCCCGGCGCCGCCGCCCACGAGCACGTGATAGGCCTGGGCGGGCGCGCCGTTCACCTCGGCGGTGACACCGAGCAGGCCGATGTCGGCGACGTGGTGCTGCGCGCAGGAGTGGGGGCACCCGGTGAGGTGGATGTTGAGCGGGGCGTCGAGCTCGAGCCTCGACTCGAGGTGCTCCGCCAGGGCGAGCGCGTGCGCCTTCGTGTCGGTCGCGGAGTACTTGCAGCCGGTGTTGCCGGTGCAGGCGACGAGGGCGCCGCGGATGGACGTGGCGTTCCAGGCGAGCCCGAGCGCCTCGAGGGCGGCCTTCGCCTCGGCGACCCGCTCGTCGGGGATGTCCGGGACGATGACGTTCTGCCAGACGGTGAGCCGGAGCTCGCCGGAGCCCAGCCGGTCGGACAGCGCGGCGAGGCCGCGGAGCTGATCGACGCGGAGGCGCCCGACCGGCAGCACCACGCCGAGGTACGAGCGGCCCGGCTGCCTCTGCGGGTGGAACCCGACGTGCCCGAGCTTCGTCCACGGATGGCGCGGCTCGCACGCGTCGAGCGGCAGGCGGAGGAGCGGCGCCGCGAGGTGCTTCTCGGCCTCGGCGAGGACCTTCTCGTGCCCGAGGCGGTCGAGGACGTACTTGAGCCGCGCCTTCTTGCGGTCGGTCCGATCGCCGTGCTCGAGGAAGACGCGGACGATCGCGGCGGCGACGGGGATACACTCCTCCGGCCGGACCAACACGCCCTCATCGCGGGCGAAGTCGCCGTGCCCGGTGATCCCGCCGAGCGCCAGCCGGAAGTAGACGCCCGCGGGGACGCCCTTCCCCTCGGCGACGCGCACGGCGGAGAAGCCGATGTCGTTCGTGTCCTCGAGCACGCCGACGCCCCCGCCGCCGTCGAAGGCGACGTTGAACTTGCGCGGGAGCCCGTAGAGCTCGCGGTGGTTGAGCAGGTGGTGGTGGAGGCCGCGCGTGAGCGGGCGCGTGTCGACGAGCTCGTGGGGATCGATCCCGGCGGTGGGGCTGCCGGTGACGTTGCGGACGTTGTCCGCCCCTGCGCCGCGGTTGACGATCCCGAGCTCGTGGAGCGCGGTCAGCACCTCGAGCGGGCGGTCCGCCGGGATGCCGCGGAGCTGGAGGTTCGCCCGCGTGGTCACGTCGGCGTGGCCGGCGCCGTGGCGCTCGGCGATGTCGGCGATGCCGCGGAGCTGGTGGGAGGAGACGATCCCCCCGGGCAGGCGCAGCCGGCACATGAAGGCGCTCTCGGCCGGCGCGACGAAGAACAGCCCGTGGAACTTCCAGCGGTAGACGTCGAGGCCGGCCGGGAAGCGCCCCTCGCGCGCGTGCTCCACGATCCGGTCCCAGGCGTCGAGCGGGTTCTCGGCGCGCTTCGCCTCCTCCTCGCGGGTGAGGGCGCGGCCCTCGGCGAGGAAACGATCTTGCGCGCGCAGGTGGACGAGCTCGGGGCGCTCGGGGTGGTCCGAGGCCTGGCGGTCGACCGGCCGGCCGTCGGTGCCGGCGCGACCGTCGACGAGCGGGAGGACGTCGCCGACAGCGGGCAGGCCGCTCCGGGTCCGGGCGGTGTCGACTCCCCGCAAGAAGCCGGAGAGGTAGCTCCGCTGCTCCTCGGTCAGGCTTGGCTTCTCGGACATGGTCCTCCTCGCACTTGATCCCGGTCAAAGCAAGGGTGAGGCCAGGCCGCATTCGCCGAATACACCGAGAGTCGTGGGCACGCCGGGCGGGGCCAGCCCGCTCTTGCGGCTGCGAGTGAACGTCGGCAGGGCACGAGACGCCCTGCCCCGCGACACTCGAGCGCCCCTCCCACCTGGGCGCTAGCCGCTGGCGTGATCCGGACAGGTCGTGTCGAGTGGAGGTCGCCTTCCGCAGCGTGGGCATGCTCGGGCCGTGAACGCCAACCCCGCGTACCCCGCGTCCGCCCTCGAGCGCGATCCTGCTACACTCCCCTTCGCCAGAGCTCTTGCGGGGGAGGGACCATGCGTGGATTCGATCCCCGTCGTCGTGCTGCGCTCCTGTGCCTCGTCGCAGCCTCGGCCGTTCCCGCAATCGCCGGGGCAGCGGGCCCGGATGCTTCACCGTCGGTGCAGGCACCGCAGCCCGCGCCAAACGCTCCGGCACAGCAACCGGTCCTGACCGCCCCGCCCGATCCGGCCGGGAGGGCGGTCGAGCGAATGCGGGCCGCGGTCCAGGGTCCGAATGCGCTGGTCGTCTCGGGTGGAAGCAGCCTCGGGGTCTACGAGGCCGGGGTCCTCTACTACATCACCCTCGTGCAGGCGTCGGCCTTCGACGAGGTCCGGGGCGCCGAGGCCGTGCGATTCTCGGTCGCGAGCGGCACGTCGGCGGGTGCCATCAACGCCTTCATGGCCGCGATGGCGACCTGTCAGCAGCCCAACCCGGAGCCGCGCGCATCGCCGTTCTGGCTCTGGACCACGGTCGACTGGAACGACCTGCTCGCCGAGAAGAGAGACACCGGCGAGGTGAACGCGTGTGGCAGGCTCGACGGCGCGCTGACCCGCAGGCCCATCCGCGGAGCCGTGGCCAGGCTCGACCAGGCCTGGACCAGCTACCGCTGGCGCTCGTGCGAGGTGCGCTTCGGCGCGGCCGTGACCTATCTCACGCCTCTCCTGGTCCCGCTCCGTCCGCCGGGCCCGGGATCCCCGTCCACCATCGAGGTCTCCCGCCTCACCGAACGTTTCGCGTTCCGGATGACGAGCGACGGCGGGCCGGCCGTCCTGCACGCGTTCCCTGGGAACGGCGAGCCGGGATTCCCGATCCTCGCGCCCACCACGACGTCCGGAACGCTCGCCGGAGATCCCCTGCTCCGGGAGCGGAAGGACGTGATGGAGCTGCTCCTCGCCTCGTCGGGGATCCCGGTCGCCTTCGATCCTCTCCCGCTCCAGGTCGTCTACGAACCCGGCGGCGCCGCCAGCACCCACTGCTTCGTGGACGGCGGCGTGCTCGACAACGTGCCGCTCTCGACCGCGATCCGGCTCCTGGAGAACCTCCCCGCCTCCGCGCGCGGCGGAGGGCGGCCGACCTACGTCTACGTGGACGCCGCGAACACGGATCCGGCCGCCGTTCCACCCTCCGGAGCGGGACCCGGCGCACCCTCGCCGAAGTCCCGCCGCAGCATGGTCGGCGACCTCGGCGGGCTGCTCGGCGACCTCATCACCGGCGCCCGGCAGGCCGAGCTGGCCGACACGATCGCCGACAACCGGGAGGTCCGCGAGTCGCTGGAGCTCCCGCGGCGAAAGCACTTCATCACCGGGGAGCTCCTGGGCGCGTTCGGCGCGTTCTTCGACGAGAGCTTCAGGCGCTATGACTTCTTCGCGGGCATGGCGGACGCCGAGCGGAGCCTGGGGCCGTCGTTCGAGACCGTTCGCGGCGCCCGCCCTCCCGCCGTGGACGCTCCCGAGTTCGCCTGCTTCCGGGCGGTGTGGCGCGTGGACGGCGCGGAAGCGATCCGCGAGGCGCTGCACGGACCGGAGTGCGCACACCTCCGGCCATCGCCCGAGGACGAGGGGACGGAGGCGCGCCTCCGGCGCGACCTCTGGCGGCTTCTCTCCATCATCGGACCAGGCGACCTGGACGGTCCTCAGCCGCGGCTGGCGTACCGGTTCCTGAGGCGGCTCGATCGGGCGACCGGGCCCGAGGGCGCCGGCTGGAAGACCGGCTACGAGTACGTCACGCTTCGCAACGGCCGAAAGCTCGCGAAGGGAGACGGAGGCCTCATCGCGGTCCGCGAGCAGCTCCAGGAGCTCTCGAACCGGCTCTCGGAACAGCTCCAGAGCGGCGCGGGCCTGGCGGGCCTGCTCTACACGCGCCTGGCGGCGACGGCCGGGAGCGAGCTCGCCGACTCGGCGCTCGCGCGGCGGAGGATCCCGTGGAGCCTGTCGATCGGGCTGTTCGGCAAGGGCGCGGAGGTGTCGCTGGCGCGGAAGATCTCCTCGGGCGAACCGGTAGGCCTGGACCTCGCGGGCGGCATCCAGCTCGCCGACTTCGCGCTGGAGCGGCGGGAGATCCCCTGGTACACGGACTTCCACGTCTTCTTCGGGCCGCGGGCCGAGATCCGCCTCACGCGCATCTCCCCGCTGGAGCTGCTCGTCGGCGGGTATGTGGTCGGGCAGGGCGGCTACTCGCAGGGCCGCAGGCCCATCTACCGGCTCGGCGTGTCGCTCCGGACCGAGCTCCAGGCGTTCCAGCGCATCTACGGTGGGCTCTCGTACACGAACTTCTTCGAAGAGGCGGACCGGTTCCGGCAGGCGGACTGGTCCGGCTCGTTCGGCCTTCGCTTGTGGCTGTAGCGCCGCTCAGGCCGGCGTCGCCGGGGTGGCGTCCGCAGCCGCCCCGCCCTCCGGCGCCTTGATCACCGTCTTCCCCACCCAGCTCTCGCGCGCCCAGCGGACGACGTTCACGAGGGCGCGGATGGTCTCGTCGGCGAGCAGCACGAGATAGAGCCCGATCACCCCCCAGCCGAGCGCGTTGCTCAGGACGATCACGGGGATGACACCCCACATGAACGCGACGCCCACGGTGAGCGAGAAGCGGCCGTCGCCGACGGTCTTGAGCGCGACGCCGCCCAGGATGTTCGCGGCACGGATGGGCTCGGTGAAGAGGCTCACGACGAGCAGCCAGAATCCGAGCCGCTTGATGCCGGCGTCGGCCGTGAAGATCCCCAGCACGGAGTCGTGGAAGACGAGGAACACGGCCATGTTGACGAAGGCGAAGGCGGCGGAGATGCCGAGCACCCGCCAGTACGTGCGCCGCACGGCATCGAGGCGCCCGGCCCCGAGCATGTGGCTCATCACGATCTGCCCGGCGGCGGTGAGGCTCCAGGTGACCGACATGTCCACGAAGATGAGGCGCTGCATGTACGTGTTCGCGGCCATCGCCTGGAGGCCGAGCGAGATGATGAGCACCGAGACGACGAAGCTCTGCACGGTGTAGCTGAAGGGCTCGAGGGCCGCGGGCACGCCGATCCGGAGGATCGGCCCGAGCACGGCGCGCACCCGGGCAGTGAGCCGCGGCATCCGGAAGCGGATCCCGAGCCGCCGGTGGACGAGCCACATGAGCA
Source organism: Pseudomonadota bacterium (assembly GCA_023419875.1). Taxonomy (GTDB): domain Bacteria; phylum Myxococcota; class Myxococcia; order Myxococcales; family Anaeromyxobacteraceae; genus Anaeromyxobacter. The sequence continues at coordinate 26,671 of JAEZXM010000105.1, forward strand.
GGAGGAGGCCGGTGAGGTAGGCGAGCACGGTCGCGAGCGCGACCCCGCGGACGCCGAGGCGGGGCCGGCCGAAGGCTCCGCTCATGAAGAGCACGTTGAGGCCGATATTGAGCGCGTTCGTGACGACGGCGACCACCATGGTCCAGCTCGTCAGCGTCCGGGACGCCAGCACCGAGGTATACGCGCCTCGCGCCCCGACGAGGACGAAGTTGAAGGCGATGACGCCGAGGAACTGCGCGGCGAAGGCGGCCGCGCTGGGGGTCATGCCGAGCCAGAGGCCGATGTGCGGAGCCCAGAGGAAGAGCGCCACCGACAGCACGAGGCCCAGGCCGACGCTGATGACCAGGTTGCCGATCCAGGTCGGGACGACGGACTCCTCCCGCCCCGCGCCCATGTACTGGCTCGCCACCGCGGTACCGGCGGTCGCAAACTGGGGGAGGATGAAGTAGCCGAGCCAGAGCACGCTGGCGAGCGACCCGATCGCAGCCGCAGGCTCGTCGCCGATGCGGGACAGGAACCAGGTGTCCGCCGCCACCACGAGCCCGGCGGTCACCTGCTCGATGAAGATGGGCCACGCGAGGTCGATGAGCCCCAGGTTCAGTCCGCGTCTCGCCGACATCGTTCTCCCCTCCGGAGACAGATGCATAGCACTCGGGCCGCCCCGCGTGAGGCCCCCCGAGCGCACGCGGCGCACGCTTGACCTCCGGGTTCGCGTGTGCGTTTCGTCGCGAGATGGAGCCTGCCAGGCGTCAGAAGCGGTCCTTGCGGCGCGCGCGCCCCACCATGGTGGACGTCGCCCGGAAGGCTGGCGTGAGCCTCAAGACCGTGTCCCGGGTGGTGAACGAAGAGGGCCCGGTCAAGGACAGCACGATCCGGTCCGTCCAGGCCGCGATCGCCGCCCTCGGGTTCCGGCGGAACGAGGGCGCCTCGGCTCTCCGGCGCGGCACCACCACGCGGAGCCTGGGCGTCCTGCTCGAGAACGTCTCTGACCCCTTCTACTCCGCGCTCACCCGTGCGGTGGAGGAGGTCGCGCTCCGCCACGACTACCTCGTCTTCACCGGCTCGTCGGACGAGGACGCGGCGCGGGAGCGGCGCCTGGCGCTGGCGTTCTGCTCCCGCCGCGTGGACGGGCTGGTCATCGTCCCGACGCCGGACGACCACCGCTACCTCGCCCCGGAGGTGCGAGCCGGGACGCACGTGGTGTTCGCCGATCGCCCAGGGCCTGGGCTGCCTGCGGACGCGGTGCTGGTCGACAACGCCGGCGGGACCCAGGCCGCGGTCGAGCACCTGGCGGCCCACCGTCACAAGCGCATCGCGTTCCTGGGCGACGACCGGCGCATCTTCACCGCGGCCGAGCGGCTCCGCGGATACCGGCGCGCGGTGAAGCGCGTCGGGCTGTCGGCGGACGAGTCCCTGATCTCGATGGGCACACCCACGGAGGAGTCCGTGCGCGCGGCCCTGGCCCGTTTCGCTGCGCTCCGCCGGCCGCCCACCGCGCTCATCACCGGGAACAACCGCACCACCGTCCTGGTGCTGCGCATCCTGGCGGCGTCACCGTCCGCCCGGCCGGCGCTGGTCGGGTTCGACGACTTCGAGCTCTCGGAGGTGGTGGTGCCGGCGGTGACGGTGATCGCCCAGAACCCCGCCGCGATCGGTGCGGCGGCGGCGGACGTGATGTTCTCGCGGCTCGCCGGAGATCGCCGCCCGCCCCGCCGGGTCGTCCTCCCGGTTCGCCTGATCGCGCGCGGGTCCGGAGAGCAGCCGCCCTGAGCTGGGTAGCGTCCGCCATGAGCGCGGAGTGAAGCCCCACCCGGGCGGAGAGTTGCACAAACCCACGGCATGCACCTTCCTCCCGGCGGCGCCCCACCCAGGAGGTCCTCATGGCCGAGAAGCGCGCGTTGCTCGTCTCGAGCGGCTGGCTGCAGGCCGCGCTCCTCGTCTTCCTCACCGGCTTCACGATCCTCGGGATCATGGCGTACCAGGCGTACACGGACACGCCGCCCATTCCGGAGCGGGTGGTGACGGAGGACGGCCGCGTCCTCTACACGCGCGAGGACATCCAGGACGGCCAGCAGCTCTTCCTTCAGAGCGGGCTCATGCAGTACGGCTCGGTGTTCGGCCACGGGGGCTATCTCGGACCCGACTACACGGCCGACTACCTGCGCCGCGCGTCGGTCTTCGTGGCGAAGGAGTACGGCGAGTCCGAGACCTCGGGGGGGCCGAGGACCATCGCCGACTTCCGGACGAACCGATTCGACGCGGCGACGGGGCGGGTGGTCGTGAGCGACGCCCAGGCGGGCGCGTTCGAGCACGTGAAGCGGCATCTGCGAACGACCTTCGCGAAGCCGAGCGCCGAGACGGGGCTGCGCCCGGGGCTCCTGGCGGACCCGGCCGACCTGCACGATCTGACCGCCTTCTTCGCCTGGAGCGCCTGGGCCGCGTCGACGGAGCGGCCGGGCAAGACATACACGTACACGAACAACTGGCCGCCGGAGCCGCGCGTCGAGAACCGCCCCACGGGCGCGGCGATCGTGTGGAGCGTCCTCTCCCTCGTGGCGCTGCTCGGCGGCGTGGGGCTCCTCTTCGGCGCGTTCGGCCGCTGGCGGTCGCTGGGCTGGCACGGCCGCGAGGGCCAGACGCTCTCGTTCCGTACGCCGGGCACCGTGTCGCTCACCCCCGCGCAGCGGGTGACCGCCTGGTTCTTTCTCGTGATGGCGGCGCTGTTCCTGGTGCAGACGCTCGTCGGGGCGGCGTCGCAGCACTACCGCGCGGAGCTCTCCAACTTCTTCGGGTTCGACCTGGCGCGCTTCCTCCCGTTCAACCTCATGCGCACCTGGCACGTGCAGCTCTCGATCTTCTGGGTGGCGACCTCGTTCCTCGCGGCCGGCATCTTCATCGCCCCGATGGTCGCGGGACGGGAGCCGGCCGGCCAGCGGTGGCTCGCGATCGCCCTGCTCGGCGCGCTCGTCGTGGTCGTCGCGGGGAGCCTCGCCGGACAGGCGGCGGGCATTCACGGATGGTCGCGGAACATCTGGCTCGCGAACCAGGGGTTCGAGTACCTCGACCTCGGCCGGCTCTGGCAGGTGCTGCTCGTCGTGGGCCTGTTCTTCTGGGTGGCCATGCTCTGGCGGACGGTGCGCCCGCGGCTCGCGCGGGAGCGGTTCGGGAACATGCCCTGGCTGTTCTTCTTCGCGGCGCTCGCCATCCCCGCCTTCTACGCCGTGGGCCTGCTCGCGCACCCGCGGAGCCACTTCAGCATCACCGAGTTCTGGCGGTTCTGGGTGGTGCACCTGTGGGTCGAGGACTTCCTCGAGCTCTTCACCACGGTGATGGTCGCCTACCTCTTCGTGCTGCTCGGCGTCGTCACCGAGCGGGTGGCGCTCGCGCTCGTCTACCTCGAGATGATCCTCTACGCGGTGGGGGGCGTCGTCGGGACGATGCACCACCTCTACTTCTCGGGCGGGCCGGCCTCGCACCTCGCCCTGGGCGCCTTCTTCTCGGCGGCGGAGGTGATCCCGCTCACCTTCCTCACGGTCGAGGCCTGGAGCTTCCTCCAGCTCGGGAGGCGGCAGTGGACGGCGGGCGGCGGCGCCCAGGGCGCGTTCCCGCACCGCTGGGCCATCCTGTTCCTCGTCGCGGTCGGGTTCTGGAACTTCCTCGGCGCGGGCATCTTCGGGTTCCTCATCAACCTGCCCATCGTCTCGTACTACGAGATCGGAACGGCCCTCACCTCGAACCACGGCCACGCCTCGATGATGGGCGTGTACGGGAAGCTCGCGGCGGGGCTGGCGATGTTCGCCGTGCGCTACCTCATCCCCGCTGGCCGCTGGCCCGAGCGCCTCGCGAAGACGAGCTTCTGGTCGCTCAACATCGGGCTCGCCTGGATGGTGTTCGCGACGCTCTTCCCGATCGGCATCCTCCAGCTCGAGCGCTCGGTCTCGGTCGGCTACTGGGAGGCGCGGGACCTCCTGTACCTCACCTCCGGCTATCTCTCCTTCATCGAGTGGATGCGCCTGCCCGGGGACGTGGTCTTCATCGTGGGCGGGGTGCTGCCGCTCCTCTGGATCTGCTTCCTCGGGGTGCGCCACGCCCGGAGCCTCGGGCGCACCGGCGCGCAGGAGAGCGCCCTCTTCACCGAGGTCACAGGCGGAGAGCGCGGCGAGATGGGCGGTGCGACCGCCGCGGGGAGCGTCGGGGAGCGGCCGTGACGGGCGCCGGGCCGGTGCTCCTCGGAGCCATCTACGCGGGGCTCCTCTGGGCCATCGCGCTCGGGCTGGACGCGATCGGCCGCCGCGCGATGCGGCCCCGCAGGCCCGTCCCCGCGGACGAACCGGCGCTGGCGGGAGACGTCGCCCGGTTCCACCGCGCCATCGGAGGTGCGGTCCTGGGCGCCGGCGGGTTCCTCCTCGCCGCGCTCGGCCTTGCGCGCCGCGATGGGGCGGCGCTCCTGCTCGTCCTCCTGGCGCTCGGGTGCGCCGCGGGCGCGTTCCGGCGGCTCGCGCCGCTGTGGCGAGAGCCGTGAGGCCGCTCGCCTCGGCGCGCCGCGCCCGCGGATGAGGAATAATGCCAGCCGTACCCGCCCAGCGCGGGCTCGCACGAAAGCCGAGGCCACCCTCCCGTGGACATCCATCGCGCCGTCATCACCGCAGCGGGCGACTCGCAGCGGACATTGCCCCTGCAGACGCTCGTCGATCAGGACGGGCAGACGAAGACCGCCCTGCGGATCATCGTCGAGGAGGCCCTCGCGGCGCGGGTGGAGGAGATCTGCGTCATCGTCGCGCCGGGGGACGAGGCGGCGTACGCGGCGGCGGCGGGGCCGCACGCGAAGCGGCTCCGCTTCGTGGTGCAGGAGCATCCTGCGGGGTACGGGCACGCCGTCCACTGCGCCCGCGACTTCACCTCGCGTGAGCCGTTCCTCCTCCTCGTCGGCGACCACCTCTACGTGAGCGGGAGCGAGAAGCGGTGCGCGCAGCAGCTCGTCGAGGCGGCCCGAACCGAGCGGTGCGCCGTCTCGGCGGTCCAGCCCACGCACGAGAGCAAGCTCCCCTTCTACGGCACCGTGGGCGGCCAGCGGGTCGCGAACCGGAAGGGCTTCTACGAGATCGCCCAGGTGATCGAGAAGCCGACGCCGACCGAGGCGGAGCAGAAGCTCATCGTCCCGGGCCTGCGGGCCGGTCACTACCTGTGCTTCTTCGGGATGCACGTTCTCTCTCCGCTCGTCATGGAGCTCCTGGGCGAGGCGCTCCGCGAGGCGGACGGGCGGCACAAGGTGCCGCTCACCCCCTGCCTCGCGAAGCTCGCGGCGCGCGAGCGGTATCTCGCGTGCGAGCTCAGCGGCACCCGCTACGACATCGGCCTCACCTACGGCCTCCTCTCCGCCCAGCTCGCGCTCGCCCTCGCCGGCCGCGATCGCGACGAGGTCCTCTCCATGCTGGTCGAGCTCCTGGCCGCAAGGGCGCGATGCTGACCGGGCTCGTCGATCTCATCAGGGCCGCCGACCCGGTCCTCCGGGACCGGCCGCTCGACGCCGCCTGCGCCGACCTCTCCCTCCCCGCGCTCCTCGCCGAGTGCGCCGCGCTCGACGCCTTCCGCCGCCGGAGCGAGAACCTCTACGAGCGCGTCCGTGCCCTCTTCTTCCTCCACGCCCTCCACCGCTTCCACCTCCCGCCGCGGCTCGCCGCCCAGGCGGGCGCTTCCCGCGCGCGCGGGCTCGTCCCCTTCGGCGGCTTCGAGCACCTCCTCGCCCGCCGCTTCGAGGAGGCGGTGGACGCGTTCCTCGCCGTCCAGGCCGCGGAGGGGCCGACCGACGGGATCTCCTCCGCGCTCGCGGCGGCGTACCAGCGCCTCGCCTTCCAGACGCTCGCGGACCAGGTCCGCCGGAGCGTCCGTTCGGTGCGGGGCAACCAGTGGATGTTCCGCGTCGGTCACCCGGCCGATCACCCGCTCCGCGTCCGGCGCGAGCTCCTCGAGAAGCAGGCGGACGGGACCTACCCGGTGCTCCGCGAGCGGACGCCGGTGCGGATGGACCTCACGCACTGCGGGTGGAGCGACATCTTCTTCCTGGGCATGGATCACCCGGAGGGCGCGAAGGTCCTGAACGCCTCGGTGGATCTCGGCGTCCATGGTCGGGACCCGGCCCCGCGGCCGCCGGTCGAGGCGTGGCTCCGCATCATCGAGGAGCCGGTGCTCCGGCTCGCGAGCGTCGATCTCGGCGCGACCGCGGAGGTGGCGAGCCTCGCCGACGTGTTCGACTTCGCGAAGGACTACCTCGGCCTCCTCAAGGCTGCGGTCATCGCCTCGGGCATCGTCCCGCCCGGCGTCGAGGGCTCGGGGCAGAGCCTCGCCGACCTCCTCGCGCGCGTCGTCGGCCCGGGGCTCGGGCTCGAGGTCGTCTCGTCGGTGAATGGGATCCCGAAGGGCTCGCGCCTCGCGGTCTCGACGACGTTGCTCGCGGCGCTCGTCTCCGCGTGCATGCGCGCGACCGGACAGGCCTCATCGCTCGAGGGGGCGCTCGGCGAGGAGGAGCGCCGGCTCGTCCTCGCGCGCGCCCTGCTCGGCGAGTGGCTCGGCGGCTCCGGCGGCGGCTGGCAGGACTCGGGCGGCGTCTGGCCGGGCATGAAGCTCATCACCGGCGTCCTCGCGGGCGAGGGCGATCCCGAGCACGGCGTCTCCCGCGGGCGGCTCCTTCCGTCCCACCGGATCCTCGGGCCGGAGGAGGTCTCGCCGGCGACGCGGCGGCAGCTTCAAGAGAGCCTCGTGCTCGTCCACGGCGGCATGGCCCAGAACGTCGGCCCGATCCTCGAGATGGTGACCGAGAAGTACCTCCTCCGCTCGGAGGCCGAGTGGGTCGCCCGGGCGGAGATGATGGGCATCCTCGACGAGATCCTCGGCGCGCTCCGGCGCGGGGACGTCCGCGCCCTCGGCGGCGCGACGACGCGCAACTTCGAGGGGCCCCTCCAGACGGTCATCCCCTGGGCGACGAACGCGTACACGGAGCGGCTCGTCGCCGAGGCGCGCGCGGCGTTCGGCCCCGACTACTGGGGCTTCTGGATGCTCGGCGGCATGTCGGGCGGAGGGATGGGGTTCATCTTCGCCCCGGCGCGCAAGGTCGAGGCGCAGGCGCGGATGCTGGAGATCATGACGCGGACGAGCCGAGCGCTCCGGAGCGCGCTCCCCTTCTCGATGGAGCCGGTGGTCTACGACTTCGCGATGAACGAGCGGGGGACCTGGTCCGACCTCCTCCGCGGCGACGACGCGCTCCTCCCGCCCGGCTACTACGCGCTCACCGTGCCGGCGCTCATCCGTCGCGACCGCCACGCGCTCCCGGCGCCGCGCCGCGCGGAGCTCGACAAGTTCGGGGCGGCGTGCCGGGCGCGCCCGGAGCTGGGCGGCATGGTCCAGGCGCTCTTCGACGCTCTCCTCCCGCGCAGCCGGGGCGAGGACGGCAGCGAGCGATCGCTCGCGGAGCTCCTCCAGGAGCACGGCTTCGATCGCGCCCAGCACGAGCAGATCCGCGCCGATCTCCGCGACGGCAGGATCGGGCTCGCGCAGAACCGGCTCCCGGTCGCGACCGAGCTCGAGGACGCCGGCGTCGCGGACGTCGCGGCGCACGACGCGCTCGGCGCGCGGGGCGAGCTTCGCGAGGCTGGGCTCGCGGCGCTCCGGCGGGGGGAGGTCGCGGTGGTGACGCTCGCCGCCGGCGCGGGGAGCCGCTGGACGCAGGGCGCGGGTGTCGTGAAGGCGCTCCACCCGTTCTGCCGCCTCTCCGGCCGGCACCGCACCTTCCTCGAGATGCACCTCGCGAAGTCCCGCCGCGTCGCGCGCGAGGCCGGGACCTCGATCCCGCACGTCTTCACGACGAGCTATCTCACCCACGGGCCGACGGCGGAGCTCGTCGAGCGCGAGGGAAACTACGGCTACGAGGGTCCGCTCCTCCTCTCGCCCGGCCGCGCCGTCGGGCTCCGGCTCGTGCCCACCGAGCGCGACCTCCGCTTCGCCTGGGAGGAGACCGCGCAGCAGGTCCTCGACGAGCAGCAGCAGAAGGTGCGGGACAGCGCCCGCGCGGCGCTCGTCGGCTGGACGCGCGCCACGGGCGAGGCGACCGACTACACGGACAACGTCCCGCTCCAGTGCCTCCACCCCGTCGGCCACTGGTACGAGGTCCCGAACCTGCTCCGGAACGGCGTCCTCGCCCGCCTCCTCGCGGAGCGGCCGCAGCTCCGGGTCCTCTTGCTCCACAACGTGGACACCGTCGGGGCCGACGTCGATCCCGCGGTCCTCGGCCACCACCTCGCGACCGGCGCCTGCCTCACCTTCGAGGTCGTGCGCCGGCGGATCGAGGACCGCGGCGGCGGCCTCGCCCGGGTGAACGGGCGGCTCCGGCTCGTCGAGGGCCTCGCCATGCCCCGCGAGGAGGACGAGTTCCGACTCACCTACTACAACTCGAACACCTGCTGGATCGACCTCGACCGCCTCCTCGCGGTGTTCGGCCTCTCCCGTGCGGAGGTCGCCGCCGGCGACTCGCCGCGGATCCAGGCCGCGGTTCGCGCACTCGCGGCGCGCATGCCGACCTACGTGACGCTGAAGGACGTGAAGAAGCGCTGGGGGCAGGGGCAGGAGGACGTCTTCCCGGTCACGCAGTTCGAGAAGCTCTGGGTGGATATGACGATGCTCGCCGAGGTGGAGACGCGCTACGTGGCGGTCCCGCGTCGGCGCGGGCAGCAGCTCAAGGACCAGGCCCAGCTCGACGGGTGGGTCCGCGACGGCTCCGCGGCGTGGGTGGATGGGCTGTGCGACTGGAAGTGAACCCGGGCGTCAGGTCTTGAGCCCGAGCCGTCGCGCCAGGTGGTGCAAGTTCGAGCGGTGCACGCCCAGCTCCCGCGCGGCGGCGGCCCAGTTGCCGCCGTGCCGGGCGACCGCGTCCTCGACCATCGTCCGCTGGTAGAGCTCGAGCGCCTCGCGGAGCGGGAGGACGGTCTTCGGCCCGGCGCGATCCGGCGAGGCGGGACGCGCAGCGGCCTCCGTGGCGGTCCGCACGTCCTCGATCTCGTCCGGCTCGAGCGCGAGGTGCCGCTCGTCCACGACCACCGGCTCCCCCGCGCGGCCGCCGGCCTGTGCGTGGAGCACGGCGCGGTTGAGCAGGTTCTCGAGCTCGCGCACGTTCCCGGGCCAGCTCGCGGCGGTGAGCGCGCGGCGCGCGCTCTCGGTGAGCCGCACCGGCCCGAGGCCGAGCCGGCGGCGGAGCAGGTCGAGGAAGTAGCCGGCGAGGAGCGGGACGTCGCCGCGCCGCTCGCGGAGCGGCGGAACGTGGATGGGGTAGCCGGCGAGGCGGTGGAAGAGGTCCGAGCGGAAGCGCCCCGCGTCCACCTCTCGCGCGAGGTCCCGGTTCGTCGCGGCGACGATCCGCACGTCCACGCGGTGGACCCGGTCCGAGCCGACGCGCTGGATCTCCCCCTGCTGCAGGGCGCGGAGGAGCTTGGGCTGGACGGCGGCGGGGAGCTCGCCGACCTCGTCGAGGAAGAGCGTCCCGCCGTTCGCCACCTCGAACTTGCCGGTGCGGTCGGCTGTGGCCCCGGTGAAGGCGCCGCGCACGTGACCGAAGAGCTCGCTCTCGGCGAGGTGCTCGGGGAGCGCGGCGCAGTTCACGTAGATGAGCGGCTCGTCGTGGCGGCGGGAGGCGGCGTGGATGGCGCGGGCGACGAGCTCCTTGCCGACCCCGGTCTCGCCCGTGACGAGCACCGCGAGATCCGAGGAGGCGACGAGGCCGATCTCGCGGCGCACCTTCTCGATCGCCGGGCTCGTCCCGAGGAGCTGGCCGCCGCTCCGCCGGCTCGCGTCGCGGAGGAGGTCCCGGCTCACCTCCGTGTGGCGCGCCGCGGTCCGCTCGAGCGCCTCGATGAGGCTCGTCGTCCGGAGGGCCGCGCCGGCGAGCGCGCCGAGCGCGTCGAGGAGCCTCATGTCCAGGCCGTCGAACGCTGCGGGATCGAGCGCGTCCGCGGTGAGCGCGCCCACCACCTCGCCCGAGTCCACGAGCGGGCAGCCGAGGCAGGCGTGGACCTCCTCGAGCGCGTGCGCGTCGCCCTCGAGCAGCCCGTCGAACGGATCGGGGAGCGGCGAGTCCCGCGGGAACACCACCGGCCGGCTCGCGCCGAGGATGACCGCGAGCCGCGGGTGCTCGGCGCGCGCGTAGCGGCGGCCCAGCGCCTCGGGCACGAGGCCATGGGCGGCGAGGGGGACGAGGGTGTCGCCGTCGAGGCGGAGGAGGGCGGCGGCGTCGCACGGGATCGCGCGGCGCACGGCGCGGAGGAGCCGGTCGTAGCGGTCCTTGGCCGGGAGCGAGGAGGTGAGGTCGGCGGCGATGGTGAGGACTGCCTCGAGCGGCTCAGGACCCATGTTGTCGGAGTTGTAACGCGAGTTGTGCGGGCCGCAACGCGGCCACGTTGTCCGACGAACAACGATCGCGCCAAACAGCTGAAATCTCGGCGGATCCGGGTTGGGCCCGCCCTTGCTCTATCGGTCCGCCATGATCGACACCAACGCCACCCTCGCCGACCTCGCCGTCCACCACCCCATCGCCACCCGCGTCTTCCTCCGGCACCGCCTCGACTTCTGCTGCGGCGGCGACCGCCCACTCTCCGTCGCGTGCGAGGAGAAGGCGATCGATCCGAACGAGGTCGCGAAGGAGATCCAGGCCGAGGGCGAGCGCCTCGGCGGCGACCTCCAGCTCTGGGCCGAGCGCCCCCTCGCCGAGCTCGTCGACCACATCATCACGCGCTACCACGTTCCGCTCCGGCGCGACCTCCCGAACCTCGTCGCGCTCGCGCGCAAGGTCGAGAACCGCCACGCGGACAAGCAGACCTGCCCCCGCGGGCTCGGCGACCTGCTCGGGGGCGTCGAGGCGGAGGTCGGCTCGCACCTCGACAAGGAGGAGCAGATCCTCTTCCCGATGATCAAGGCGGGCCGCGGCCCCGACGCGGGCATGCCGATCCGCGTGATGGAGCTGGAGCACGACCAGCACGGGCAGAACCTGCGCCGCATCCGCGAGCTCACCCAGGACCTCGTCCTGCCGCCTGAGGCCTGCCGCTCCTGGACCGCGCTCTACGAGGGGCTCGCCCGGCTCGAGGCGGAGCTCATGGAGCACATCCACCTCGAGAACAACATCCTCTTCCCCCGCGCCCTGGCTGAGTAGCCGAGGTCGCCAGCAGCAGATCGGAGCCCCACACCATGCACAACAGCAAGCGACTCTGGATCGCGCTCGGCCTCGCCGTGGCGGGCGCGTTCGCCATCCTCGGCTTCTTCGGCCGCGAGGTGTACCGCGCCGCACCGCCCATCCCCGAGCGCGTCGTCACCGAGGGTGGACGCGTCCTCATGACGAAGGACGACATCCTCTCCGGGCAGCAGGTATGGCAGACGATGGGCGGGCAGCAGGTCGGTTCGATCTGGGGCCACGGCGCCTATCAGGCGCCGGACTGGACCGCGGACTGGCTGCACCGCGAGCTCACCGCGCTGCTCGATCTCTGGGCGCTGCGCGAGCACGGGAAGCCGTACGACGCGCTCGGCGGCGAGGCACAGGCGGGCCTGCGCGGCCGGCTCGCCGAGGTCGTCCGCACGAACCGCCACGACGCCGCGACGGGCACGGTGACGGTGAGCGACGACCGCGCCCTGGCGATGGCCCAGGCCGCCGCGCACTACGACGCGCTCTTCGGTGGCGACCCGGCGCTCGCCGGGCTCCGCGAGGACTACGCGCTCACGAACGCGCCGGTGCCGGATCCCGCGCGTCGCAAGCTCCTCGCGTCCTTCTTCTTCTGGACGTCCTGGGCCGCGTCCACCGCGCGCCCCGGCACGGCGGCGACGTACACCAACAACTGGCCGCACGAGCCGCTCATCGGCAACGTCCCCACCGGCCCCAACGTGCTCTGGTCGGTGCTGAGCGTCGTGGTGCTCCTCGCGGGCATCGGCGCGCTCGTCTGGTGGAAGGCTTTCAAGGACCGCGAGGAGGCTCCGCCCGCGCCGCCGCGCGCCGACCCGCTCGACCGGATCGTCGTGACGCCCTCGATGAAGGCGGCCGCGAAGTACGGCGTGGTCGTCGTCGCGCTGCTCGCGGCGCAGGTCAGCCTCGGCGCCCTCCTCGCCCACTACACGGTCGAGGGCCAGGGCTTCTTCGGCTACAGGCGCCTCGCCGAGCTCCTGCCGTACGCCGTCGTCCGCACCTGGCACCTCCAGCTCGGCGTGTTCTGGATCGCGACCGCGTTCCTCGCCTTCGGCCTCTTCCTCGCCCCGGCGATCGGCGGCGCCGAGCCGAAGCATCAGCGCCTCGGCGTGAACGTCCTCTTCGGCGCGCTCCTCCTCGTCGTGGTGGGCTCGCTCGCCGGCGAGTACCTCGCCATCCAGAACCAGCTCGGCGACAGGATCTCCTTCTGGTTCGGCCATCAGGGCTACGAATACATCGACCTCGGCCGCGGCTGGCAGATCGCCCTCTACGGCGGGATCGGCCTCTGGCTCTTCCTCGTGGCGCGGGCGCTCCTCCCCGCCCTCCGGCAACGCGACGATCGGCGGGAGATCCTCTTCCTCTTCACCGCCTCGGTCGTGGCCATCGGCCTCATGTACGGCGCCGGGCTCATGTACGGCGCGCGGACCCACCTCTCGGTGATGGAGTACTGGCGCTGGTGGGTGGTGCACCTCTGGGTGGAGGGCTTCTTCGAGGTCTTCGCCACCGCGGCGATCGCGTTCCTGTTCGTCCGGATGGGGCTCGTCCGCCCCGGCAGCGCCACCCGCGCGACGCTCTTCTCGACGACGCTCTACCTCGCCGCCGGCATCCCCGGCACCTTCCACCACCTGTACTTCTCGGGCACGCCGGTCTCGATCATGGCGGTGGGCGCGTCGTTCAGCGCGCTCGAGGTGGTGCCGCTCGTGCTCGTCGGGTTCGAGGCCTTCCACAACCTCCAGGTCTCGCGCGCGGCGGCGTGGGTGCGGCCGTACCGCTGGCCCATCATGTTCTTCCTCGGCGCCACCTTCTGGAACCTGGTCGGCGCGGGCCTCTTCGGGTTCCTCATCAACCCGCCCATCGCGCTCTACTACGTGCAGGGGCTCAACACGACGCCGGTCCACGGCCACGCCGCGCTCTTCGGCGTGTACGGCCTGCTCGGCCTCGGGCTCGTGCTGCTCGTCCTCCGTCGGCTCCGTCCGGGCGAGGAGTGGAACGAGAAGCCGCTCAGGGTCGCGTTCTGGGGGATGAACATCGGCCTCGCGCTCATGATCTCCCTCTCCCTCCTCCCGATCGGCATCCTCCAGGCGTCGGCGAGCATCGAGACCGGTCTCTGGTACGCGCGCAGCGCCGAGTTCCTGCAGCAGCCGCTCATCCAGGGCCTGCGCTGGCTCCGGATGATCGGTGACACGATCTTCGTCGTCGGCGTCGCGAGCCTCGCCTGGTTCACCGCGTCCTGGGTCCTCGGCCGGTTCCCGGCGCGGGCGCCGGAGGTCCTGTCCGTCGAGCCCGGCGGCCTCGAGGAGGAGCGGGCGCGCAAGCTCAACGCCTGAGCCGGGCCCCTCCCCCCTGGCCCGGACGAGAGGCCCGGTCGGCGCGAGCCGGCCGGGCCTCGTGCTGTCGTGCCCCGCCCAGGGCGCACTTGACCATTCATGGACACGCGCGTACATGAAAGGACATGAAGCTCCGCACGAGTTCTTCCCGGCTCAAAGCCAAGATGGGCCAGTACATGCGCGCGGTGCGCGCTGGCAAGGAAGTCGTGATCACCGACCGGGACCGGCCGGTGGCCCGGCTGCTTCCTTACGACGAGCCTGCGCCGACCGGTGCCGAGCTGGTGATCGCCCGACCGAAGGACCCGGACGCCCCTCCGCTCGGAGCGGTCGAGGTGCGGGCGATCGTCTACCGCGGCAGGGCGACGACCGAGCTGCTCGTGGAAGACCGGGCGCGGCGATGATCGCCCTGCTCGACACCAGCGTCGTGCTGCGGAAGCTCTTCGGCGAGAAGGGCTCCCTCGCCGAGTGGTCGCAGGTGTCGGAGGCCTTCGCCTCCCGGCTCCTCCTCGTGGAGCTCGGCAGGACGATCGACCGGAGCCGTCTCGCGGGTGACATCGACGACGCCCAGGTGGAACACCTGCACCGGGAGGCGCGACACCTCCTGCGGTCCATCGACGTCGTCGCCCTGAGCGAGCCCATCCTCATCCGTGCCGCCTCCCCGATGCCGACCACACTGGGCTCGCTGGACGCGATCCACCTCGCGACCGCGCTCGAGCTCTCGGCTGCGGGGAAGACGTCACTCTTCCTGGCCACGCACGACACGCAGCTCGCTCGCGCGGCACGTGCATCGGGCCTCGAGGTGTGCGGCGCCTGAGGCACGGCGTGCCGAGAGCGGCGCGACGCCACCGGCGGCGGTAGGATTCGCCGGCCCACGCCCGCCGCCATGCCCCAGCTCGCCGCCCTCGCCAAGGTCGTCCCCGTCCTCCTCGTCATCGCGCTCGGCGTGCTCCTCCGCCGCCTGCGCGTCCTCGGACCGTCCACCGCGGGCGAGCTCAAGAAGCTCGTCGTGAACGTCACCCTCCCGGCGCTCCTCTTCCTCGCCTTCGCACGGCTCGAGGCGGAGGTCCGGTACCTGGGGCTCGTGGGGGTCATCTTCCTCGCCTGTCTCGCCGGCCTCCTCCTCGGGATGACGCTCCGGCGCGTCGCCGGGATCCGCGCGCGGACCTTCCCCGTGCTCCTCACCGGGTTCGAGGCCGGGATGATGGGGTACGCGCTCTACGCGTCGATCTACGGCCAGGAGAACCTGCACCGCTTCGCGCTCGTGGACCTCGGACACGTGGTCTTCGTCTTCGCCGTGCTCATGCCGTTCCTCGAGCGGACGACGCGCGGGCCGCGCCCCATCGGCGCGACGCTCCTCGGCGTCGTCCGCACGCCGGTCATCGTCGCCATCGTCCTGGGCCTCGTGGTGGGGGCGGCCGGGCTCCTCGAGGCGGTGTCCGCGGCGCCGCTCGGGGCCGCGATCCCCGACGCGATCGCGCTCGTCGGCAGCCTCACCACCCCGCTCGTCGCGCTCCTCATCGGCTTCGACCTCCGGCTCGAGCTCCGAGGCCTCGCGCGGCCCGCGTACACGCTCGCGCTGCGGCTGCTCGTCTGGATCCCGTTCGGACTCCTCGTCTCGGAGCTCGTGATCCGGCGCTGGCTCGGCCTCGATCGCGGCTCCGCCGCGGCGCTGATGCTCCTCGTCGTCCTCCCGCCGCCGTTCGTCATCCCGATCTTCCTGCCCGCAGGCGAGCGCGCGGAGCTCGACTACGCCGTCCGGACGCTGGCGCTCGCGACCATCGTGGCACTCGCCGGCGTGACCGCGGTGGCGGTGCTCTTCCCCGCCTGATCCTCGCGGAACGAGCTCCCGGCACGCGCCTTGCGATGCAGGCGCGAGAACGTCCTTTCCGTGCGGGGAGCCCCGAAATGCCGACCCCTCTCTTCGAACGCGTCCTCCTTGCCACGCGCAGGCGTGGCCGGGGAACCGCGGTGCTCGTCCTCTCCGCCCTGGCCGTCGGCCTCTGGGCGCTCCGCGGGCGGTGGGCGCCGGGCGGATTCCCGTACCTCAACTACAACCTCGTCCTTGCGTGGATCCCCTGGCTCCTCGGGCTCGCCGCGGTGCGGGCGCGGACGCCGCTCGGCTTCCTCGCCCTCCTCCCCGCCTGGCTCGTCTTCCTCCCGAACGCGCCCTACCTCGTGACCGACCTCCTGCACCTCCGCCCGCGGTCGCCGGTGCCGGTCTGGTACGACGCCCTTCTCTACGGTGCGTACGCGGCCGCCGGGAGCGCGCTCGGGTGGACCTCGCTCTCCATGGTGCGCGAGCGCGCCGCGTCGCTCGTGGGCGAGGTCCGCGCGGAGCTCGCAGCGATCGCTGTCTCGGTGCTCGTGGGGTTCGGCGTATACCTCGGCCGGTTCGGGCGCTGGAACTCGTGGGACCTCTGGCGCCGCCCGCAGGCGCTCCTCGAGGGCGCGGCGGCGTCGGTCTCCGTACGCGCGGCGGTGTTCAGCGCGATGTTCGGCGTGTTCGTCTGGGCGGGGTGCCTCATGGTGGCGCGGGTCGAGGCGCGGACGTACGAGCGCTCCTAGCCGCCCTGGCGGCCACGACCACGCCCACCGGCTGCACGGCGAGGAGCAGCATCGCCGCGAGGAGCCCGGCCCGGTCCGCGGCGAGGCCGACGAGGATCGGCACCGCGAGATCGAGCACGCTGAAGGCGGAGGCCACCGCCTGCACGACGTGAGGGCGATCCGGCAGCGCCGCGAACGCGCGCGCCTTGAGGAGCGGGTCGTGCGCGGCGGTGAAGAGCCCCGAGACCGCGGCCAGGGCGGCGCTCGCCGCCCAGTGCGGCGCGGCGAGCCAGGCGAGGTGGCTCGCGAGCGAG
>JAEZXM010000545.1 GCA_023419875.1 Pseudomonadota bacterium
GGGCCGGCGTGGGCGCGCTCGCGGGCGGGTCGGTCGGCCTCTACCTCGACAAGCAGGCGAAGGAGCTCGAGCAGACGCGGCTCGCCGAGGTGAAGCGCACCGAGAATGGGCTGCTCGTGGAGATGGCGAGCGACATCCTGTTCGACTCCGGCTCCTCGGCCCTCACGCCCTCCTCGGTGACCGAACTCGAGAAGATCGGCGACATCCTCGCCAAGTACTCGGACGATCGGATCAAGGTGTACGGTCACACCGACTCGGTCGGCGGCAAGGCCTACAACGAGGAGCTGTCGCTCCGTCGCGCCGACGCCGTGAAGCGCGTGCTCGTCGGACGGGGCGTGCAGGAGAAGCAGATCACCGCCCTCGGCATGGGGGAGGCGCGGCCGGTCACGACGAACGACACGCCCGCCGGCCGGAAGAAGAACCGGCGCGTGGAGCTGGTGATCGACGTTCCCAACGCGACGTAGCGCCCGCTCGTGGTTCCCCTGAGCCTGTCGAAGGGTCACCACGAGCGGACTCGAGATCCGCTCGCCCTGAGCCTGTCGAAGGGCGAGCGCCTCACCCCTCGTGGTTCGACAAGCTCACCACGAGCGGACTCGAGCACCGCTCGGCCTGAGCTTGTCGAAGGCCGAGCGTCACACCCGCATCTTCTTCTCCTCGCCGCGCAGGAGCCGCCGGATGTTCTCGCGGTGGCGCCAGACGACGAGGAGCGCGATGGCGAGGCCGGCCCAGGGGATCGGGCTGTCGAGGCCGTGGAGGACGAACGCGCCAGCGCAGGCCACGGCCGTCCCGGACAGCGAGCCGAGCGAGGAGATGCGGGTCAGGGCGTAGACCGCGCCGTATGCCGCGGCGGCGAGGACCGCAGCCCAGGGCGCCAGCACGAGGAAGATGCCGAGGCCGGTGGCGACGCCCTTTCCGCCCTTGAACCGGAGCCAGATCGGGAACAGGTGGCCGACGAAGGCGGCGACGGCCACGGCGGTGACCCACGGATCGGCGGCGGGCGTCTCCCGGAGGAGCCGGCGCGCGATCAGGATCGGCACCACCGCCTTGAGCACGTCGAGCACGAGGACGAGCACGCCGAGGCCCCTGCCCCCGGCGCGCGCAGCGTTCGTCGCGCCGATGTTGCCCGAACCGACGGTGCGGACATCGACGCCCGTCGCGGCGCGCGTGAGGAGGAGCCCGTACGGGACCGAGCCGCTGAGGTAGGCCGCGGCCAGGAGCAGGATCCCCAGCGTCGTCTCGCTCATGGCTCCCTCACCCGTGCCCGACGGCTCTCACGGACCGTAACCGCGGAACATGAGCCAGGCCCAGTTGAGCGCCAGCGCCACCAGGCCCGCGATGGCCGCGCCACGGAGGAGCCGCTCGGGCACCTCCGGCACGCGCCAGCCTGCCGCCCACCGCACGAGGTCGGCGACCCCCGCCCCCCAGCCGACCGCGGCGAGCGCCGCGCCGGCCGGGCTCCAGGCGAGCGCCCCGGCCGCGTCGCCGTGCGCGAGCAGGACGAACGCGTGCGTCATCCCGCAGGTCGCGCAGGGGAGCCCGGTGAGGGTGAGGAACGGGCACGGACTTTCGAAGATCTCCAGGACCGGGACGAACCGCGCGACGAGGAAGGAGCCGATCGCGAGGAGCGCGTAGACGTCGACGAGTCCCAGCTCCCGGCGCCGGCGGGCGGGCGCGCCGGGGACGAGCTGGGTCTCGAGGACGCTCTCCGAGGCGGCCATGGCTAGAGCTCCGTCATCCCGCCCTGGGAGAAGTGCGAGGCCAGGCTGCCGACGAAGGTGGCGAAGGAACCGATGCAGCAGCAGCACGCCAGGAAGGCGGGCAGCAGCACGGCGAGGACCGATCTCCAGACCTCCGTCCGGTGGATGGCGGCGAGGCCGATGATGAGCAGGACGGCACGCCAGATGAACGCGATCAGGCCTCCGCAGCCCGGGACCGCATCGAGCAGATCGAGGCCGTACGAGAACGCCACCACCGTGAGCGTCGCGGAGAAGCCCCGGCCCGCTCCCCGGAACATGAGCAGGAAGACGTGCGCGAGGGCGGCGATGACGAGCATCTTGAGGAGGGTGAGGATCGGGATCGCAAGCGCCTCGCCGGCCACGTACCAGCCGCTCGTCGCGTAGTCGAGATAGCGGGAGAGGGCGTCGGCCATCCAGCGCATCTCGGGCGGGAGCTGCTCGATCGACTGCCGCGCCTGGGCGAGCTGGGCCTGGTTGGTGGCGAGGCCCACGAGCGACCCGATGAGGCCGCCCGCCCACGCGGCGAGCACGCCGAAGAGCATGGCGGTGCCCACCTGATCCGTCCGCACGCGTCCGAAGAACTTCTGCGGCTCGGTGGCGACGAGCTTCCAGGTCTCGAAGAACGCCCGGAAGAACCCGCGGCTCGACCGCTCGGCGAAGGGCGACGGGAGGTCGGGCTCGGGCGCCGAGGGCGGCGGAGGAGCAGGCGGCGGCGACCACCCGCCGCCGGAGGGCGGCGGAGGCGCGAAGGCCTCCGGCGCCGGCGGTGGCTGGGGCGGGGGCTGGTTGGGGTCGGCGAGGAGGAGCTCCGACCCGCAGTGGGGACACGTCTGACGGCCGTAGTGGTCGGTCGTGAAGGTGCCCTGGCAACGGGCGCAGCGCGCGAGCATGCCCCGAGCTTACCCCAACCCGCCGGCCCGCGGCGGTGGTCCACGTGCTCGGAGCTACTCCCGGGCCGACTCGCGGAGGACCCGGGCCTCGTCCACGTTCACCGCACCGCGGGTCCGGTACACGGCCAGCACGATCGCGAGCCCGACGGCCGCCTCGGCCGCGGCCACGGCGATGACGAAGAACGCGACCGCGTGGCCGTTCACGTCGGCCCGCTGGCGGGCGAAGGCGAGGAAGGTGAGGTTCGCGGCGTTGAGCATCAGCTCCACGCACATCATCACGATGAGCGCGTTCCGCTTCATGAGCACGCCCACGAGGCCGATGGCGAAGAGCAGGGCGGCGAGGAGCAGGTAGGGCTGGACGGGCATGGTCAGATCCGCTCCTTGGCCACCACCACCGCGCCCACGATCGCCGCGAGGAGGAGGAGGCTCGTCGCCTCGAAGGGGAGCAGGTACTCGGTGAAGAGCGCCCGACCGACGGCCTTGACCGTCCCGAAGTCCGCCGGGAGCGCCGCCGGCGCCTCCCGCGCCACGTCGTAGATCGCCCAGGCCAGCACCGCCGTGAGCCCGAGCGCGCCGGCCGCGCCCAGGAGCTGGATCCAGCGGTATCGCTCCTTCGCCTCCTGCTCTTCCTTCAGGGAGATGAGCATGATGACGAAGAGGAAGAGGACCATCACCGCGCCCGCGTACACCAGGATCTGCATGAACGCGATGAGGTGCGCGACGAGCAGCACGTAGATGCCCGCCAGGAAGAAGAACGTCGCCACGAGGTTGAGGGCGGCGTAGACCGGGCTCCTCGACACGATCACGCCGCTCGCGAAGAAGAGCGTGAACAGGCCCAGGATCACGAAGGTGATCATCTCGGCGTTGGCGGTCATCGGAACGACCTCCCGCTAGTAGATGACGTCCCCGACGCGCGCCTCGCGCGACGTCTGGTCGAGGCCCCAGGCGTGCGCGCCGAACGGGCAGCGGCGCTCCTCGGCGTGGCGCAGGAACTCGCCCTGGAACTTCTTCACGAAGGATTGCACCGGCATCGCCGCGGCGTCGCCGAGGGCGCAGATCGTCTGGCCCATGATGTTGCCGGCGACCTGGTCGAGCTTCGCGACGTCGGCCGCGGTCCCGTGCCCCTGCTCGAGCTTCTCGAGGATGCCCTCCATCCAGGGCGCGCCCTCGCGGCAGGGGGTGCACTGCCCGCAGCTCTCCTCCGCGTAGAACTTCGCGATCCGCCAGAGCGCGCGGACCATGCAGGTGGAGTCGTCGAAGACGATGATCCCGCCCGAGCCGGCCATCGTGCCCGCGGCCTTGAGGGCGTCGAACTCGAGCGAGACGTCGATCTCGTGCCCTGCCAGCACCGGCGCCGAGGAACCACCCGGGATGACCGCCTTCACCTTTCGTCCGCCCGGGATCCCGCCGCAGTCCTCGTAGAGGAGCGACTTCAAGTTCTGGTGGACGGGCTTCTCGTAGACGCCGGGCCGGACGACGTGGCCCGACACGCAGTAGAGCCTGGTCCCGCCGGACTTGCCGGTGCCGAGCGCGGCGAACGCCTCGCCCCCCTGCTCCACGATCCAGGGGAGGTTCGCGATCGTCTCGACGTTGTTGATGATCGTCGGCTTCCCCCAGAGGCCGACCACCGCCGGGAAGGGCGGCTTGAGGCGCGGGTAGCCCTTCTTCCCCTCGAGCGACTCGAGCAGCGCCGACTCCTCGCCACAGATGTACGCGCCCGCGCCGCGGTGGACGAAGACGTCGAGAGCGAAGTCCTTCTTGCCGAGGAGCCGCGGGCCGAGGATCCCCGCCGCGCGCGCCTCGTCGATGGCCTTCTCGAGGATCCGCGCCTGTTGCGCGAACTCGCCGCGGATGTAGACGTAGGCGAGGTGGATGTCGTTCGCCCAGCAGGTGATGGCGATCCCCTCGAGGAGCTGGTGGGGATCGTGCTCCATGATGTAGCGGTCCTTGAAGGTCCCCGGCTCGGACTCGTCGGCGTTCACGGCCAGATAACGGGGCCGGACGTCCTTCGGCAGGAACGACCACTTGAGACCGGTGGCGAACCCGGCGCCGCCGCGGCCGCGGAGGTTCGAGCGCTTCACCTCCTCCACGATCGCCGCCGGCTCCATCCCCAGCGCCTTGTCGAGCGCGCGGTAGCCGCCGTCGCCCCGATAGCCCTCGAGCGCGGCCGAGCCCGGCTTTCCCCAGCGGGCGGTGAGGATCCGGGTGTCGCTCACGGGAGCCTCCCGAGGATCTCGTCCACCTTCTCGACGGTGAGCCGCTCGTGCATCTCGTCGTCCACGAGCATCGCCGGGGCGGTGCCGCAGGATCCCAGGCACTCGACCTCGCGGAGCGTGAACCTGCCGTCGGCCGTCGTCTCGCCGGGCGCGACCCCGAGCTTCTTCTGGAGGTGCGCCCAGATCTTCTCCGCCCCGGTGAGGCAGCAGGAGACGTTGGTGCACATCTCGACCACGTGCCGGCCCACGGGGCGCGTGTGGAACATCACGTAGAAGGTGGCGACCTCGTCGACGCGCGCCGGGGAGACCCCGAGGCGTTCGGAGGCGAGCTGCTGCACCTCCGGGGAGAGGTGCCCGAACAGCTCCTGCGCCACGCGGAGGACGGGGATGAGCGCGGCCGCCTTCCGGTCCGGGGGGTAGCGCTTCACGAGCGCCTCGACCTCGCGATCGAAGTGCTCGACCTTCTCGCGCGGCAGCGGCCGGGCGGCGGCGACGGGCGGAGGAGAGCTCATGAGCGTCGGGTGCTGCTGGTCGAACGGCGGGGCAGGCTAGTGAGCGGGTGTTCGGGTGTCAAGGACGTGCGGCCCGGGGGATATTACCCACTCGCCCCGGGGGGAGCACGGCGAAGAGAAGGGCGCGAGGCCGCAAAAAGAACGCCCGCCGGACGAGGGTGGCCGGCGGGCGCAGAGCTCAGAGGGTCGAAGGTTACTTCTTCGCCTTCTTGTTGAAGATGTCCTTCAGCGCCTTGGCCGGCGTGAGCTTGATGGCGGTGCGGGCAGGGATCTTGATCTGCTCGCCGGTCGCCGGATTGCGGCCGATGCGCGCCTTGCGGTCCACCAGCTTCACCGCGCCGAGGCCGCCGAGGGGGATCTTGCCCTCGGCCTTCAGGCGCTTCGTCACGACCTCCTCGACCGCCTGGAACACGGCCCGGACCTGCGCCTTGGAGACCTGCGAGCCCTCGGCCACCGCCTGGAAGAACTGTGCCTGCGTCATGTGGGAGATCCCTCCTGTTGCTCCGCCGCAAGGGTTTTGACGCGGCGAGTGGCTCGGGTGATATCTCTTCCGGATCCCGCAGTCAACTTCCGGCCTCGCGGATCGCCTTGAAAAACGGGCCTCCCGTGAGGATCGAGGCCGGCCCCCCCGACGGACCCCGATCCGGGGATCCGCACTCTTGGTCACTGGAGCGCGGCCAGGATCTCGTAGGCGATGAGGGCGATGATGGCGATCTCCAGCCACTCGGCGCGGCTCGTGTCGGCGGCGTCGCCGACGAGGTCGTTCACCTCGGCGACGAGCCGCTGCTTGCGCAGCACCGTCTCCTGCCATGCCGGCAGCCGGAAGCGCCGCACCGCGCCCTGCCAGACGCGTGCGAGGTAGAGGTCGCCCACGATTTTCACCGCGTTTTCCAGCCTTTCCACCATCTCCGAGAGCTCCAGCAGCAGCGCGGCGGTGCGGCGCTGCAGCTTGCGGTAGCGCTGCGTGAGGACGTTCATGACGCGATTGGTGCGGGCCTCCATCGCGTCGTAGATCGTGTGCAGCTCGCGGTCGAGGAGGGCGTCGTAGTAGCGGAGCTCGAGGAGCTGCGCGGTGGCGAGCTCCAGCAGGTCGGGGATGTCCTCCACCCCGGAGGGTTCGGAGAGGAAGGCGCAGTTCCAGTGGACCACCGCCAGGTCGTTCGCCAGGTAGGAGTGGTGGTGGGAGAGCACGTCCTGGCGCTCGGCGTGCGAGAGGGGGATGGCGCTCGTCTCCCCCAGGACGAGCTCGGGGATCGGGGCTCCGGCGAGGAGCTCCGCCCCTGCCACGGGGCCGCCCTCGAACCGGCGGACCAGGAACACCTGGTAGCTCTCCAGCCCATCCCAGGAGTGCGGGCGCTCGAGCGCGGGCAGCAGCGCCGTCTCGAGCGCCTCGGCCTCGCGCCGCGCTTCCGCGTCGAGCGCGGGCGTGGGCTCGACCAGCGACTCCGAGAGCGGCACGAGCTCGGCGAGCGTCGTGCCCGGCGGGATGCGGAGCCGGTAGCAGATCGACACGACGCCATAGTCGAAGACGCGCGCGGTCGCCTCCGCCTCCCGCGGTCCGCCGGCGAGCGGCAGGGTGCGCCGGCCGAGGCCGAGCTGGAGCGGGGGGCGCGGGAGCTCGAGCGCGGTGGCGGACGGCGGATTGGCGAGCCGGAGCCGCGCGGTCGGCGCGGCCGCCGCGGTCTCCGCGCGATGGAGATCCACGGCGTCGGCGACGTCGAAGAGCCGGTAGACGAGGACCTCGCCGTCCTCCACCCGCACGGTCGTACGCTCCGTCATGGGCTCAGGATAGCCCATCCCCGCAGCCCGGCTCGCTTCACGGCGAGAGGTTCACCCGCCGACGACCCGCAGCGGCGCGGCCGCCTCGCCGCGCTTCGGGAACTGGATCAGGTACTCGCCCGAGAAGCAGGCGTCGCAGTAGCTCGCGCGCGGCTCGCCGAGGGCCTCGTAGAGCCCCTCGATCGAGAGGTAGCCCAGCGTGTCGGCGGTGACGTAGGTGGCGATCTCCTCGACGGAGTGGGTCGAGGCGATGAGCTCCTGCCGCGTCGGCGTGTCGATGCCGTAGTAGCAGGGCCAGGAGGTGGGGGGAGAGCTGATGCGGAGGTGCACCTCCCGCGCGCCGGCGTCGCGGATCATCTTCACGATCTTCCGGCTCGTGGTCCCGCGCACGACGGAGTCGTCCACCACCACGACGCGCTTGCCCCCGAGCACGTCCCGCAGGGCGTTGAGCTTCAGCTTCACGCCGAAGTGGCGGATCGACTGCTGCGGCTCGATGAAGGTCCGGCCGACGTAGTGCGAGCGGATGAGCCCCATCGCGAACGGGATCCCGCTCTCCTCGGCGTAGCCGATCGAGGCGGGCACGCCGGAGTCGGGGACGGGGATGACGAGGTCGGCCTCGGCCGGCCGCTCCCGGGCGAGGCGGCGTCCGAGGGCGTGTCGCACGCCGTACACCGACCGGCCGAAGAGGACCGAGTCCGGCCGCGCGAAGTAGATGTGCTCGAAGACGCAGCGGCCGAAGCGCTGTGGCGGGCGCTGATCCGGGAAGAGCCGCTCGCTCCGGAGGCCCGAGTCGTCGAGGATCACGAGCTCGCCCGGCGCGACCTCGCGCACGTACTCGGCCTCGATGAGGTCGAGCGCGGTGGTCTCGCTCGCCAGACAGTAGCTGCCTTTGAGGTTTCCGATGACGAGGGGGCGGAAGCCCATCGGGTCGCGGACGCCCACCAGCGCGCGCGGGGTGAGAAACAGGAAGCTGTACGCTCCGGCGACCTTCCCGAGCGCCTGGCGGATCGAGCTCGCGAGGTACTCCGGCGTCCCGGGCGTTCCCACGGGACAGGAGCGCGCGAGCAGGTGGACCACCACCTCGGTGTCCGTGGAGGAGGTGAAGATCGAGCCCTGCGCCTCGAGATCGGCGCGGAGCGCCTCGGCGTTGACCAGGTTCCCGTTGTGCGCCACCGCCACGGCCCCGCCCGCGTACTGGACCGCGATCGGTTGCGCGTTCTTGACGTGCGAGGCGCCGGTGGTCGAGTACCGCACGTGGCCGATCGCGGCGCCCCCCCGGAGCCGCTCCAGCGTCTGGGCGTCGAAGATGTCGGCCACGAGCCCCATGTCGCGGTGGACGTGGAGCGTCTCCCCGTCGGTCGCCACGATGCCGGCCGACTCCTGGCCGCGATGCTGGAGCGCGTGCAGGCCGAGGTAAGTGAAGTTTGCGGCCTCGCGCGACTGGCCGAGCGCCCAGATGCCGAAGACGCCGCACTCGTCCTTCACCTTGTCGAACACGGCGTCGTAGCCCATGGGATACGGCAGTATAACGGATCGGCCGATGAAGCTCCTCGCCCGGAACCTGCTCCGTTTGGTCGCGATCCTCCTCGGACTCGCCGCCGTGGCGCTGGGCGCGCTGTCCCTTCCGTGGGTGAAGCCGCGGCCGGCGGTCGCGCCCCGGATCGCCGCGCTCGCGCGGGGCGGTGGCCCGCTCTCCGTGGGCGTCGGGCTCGCGCCCATCGAGGTCCCCCTCGGCGCCCCCATCGCCGGGTTCCCGCACGTCTCGTACCGGAGCGAAGGGGCGGATCCGGTGAGCGCCCGGGCCCTCGTCCTCGCGGCAGGCGAGGCGCGGGTCGCGCTGGTCTCGGCGGAGATCCTGCTCGTGCCGGACGCGCTGCGCGAGGCGGTGCTGGCCCGCCTCCGCGACCTGCCCCTCACCGGCGTCGTCCTCACCGCCACGCACACGCACGCGTCGCCCGGGGGCTACTACGAGAACTTCGTCTTCGAGCGCGTCGCCCTCGGATCCTACGACCCGCGAATGCGCGACCACGTGGCCAACGCCATCGCGCTCGCGGTCCGGCGCGCCTTCGCGGACGTGGCCCCCGCGGAGCTGTCGGTGGGGCGCGGCCGCGACACCCGCCTCACCGCCGGACGGGGCGGCGCGCCGCGCGACGGCCGGCTCACGGTGCTGCGCTTCACCCGGTCGCCGGGAGAGCGCCCGCTGGCCGAGGTGGCGGTGTTCGCGGGGCACGCCACGACGCTCGGCAGCCGCAACCGGAGGATCTCCGGCGACTGGCCGGGCCACTTCATGGCGCGGAGCGAGCACGGCCTGAGGCTCCTCCTCCAGGGCGCGGTCGGCGACCAGCGCGCGAAGCTCCCGCAGGCGGCCGGTCCGCTCACGCCCGACTCCTTCGCGGTCGCCCTCGATCGCGCGGTCGCTTCGCTCGCCTTCGGCCCGCGGGATCCGGCGCCCGCGTTCGGCTGGGCGGCGACCGACGTCGTCCTCCCGACGCCGAGGCCGCCCGTCGTGCCCCGGCCGCTGCGCCAGGCGGCGACCAACGTGGTGAACGGGATCCTCCCGTCCGAGGCACGCCTCTCGGCGCTGCGGGTCGGCCCGGTGCTCCTGCTCCAGGTGCCGGGCGAGATCCACCAGGCGCTGGCCGACCGCTGGCGCGAGCTCGCCGGCCCGGAGGCGGAGGTGGTCTCGCTCGCGGACGGCTACATCGGCTACGTGGATCGCGCCGAGCTCTCCGGAAGCGGAGGGAAGCACCCGGAGCGCAGGTACTACGGGCCCGGGCTGGCGCCGGCGCTCGAACGAGGGCTGGAGCTCGTCCTCCAGGCGCTGCGCGAGGGCGAGAAGGACGGGTCGAGCGCGGCCCTGAAATGAGCGAGCCCGGGAGGCCGACGCCTCCCGGGCCCGGAAGCGAGGCGCAGGCGCCTACTTCGCCGCCGCGGGCAGGACCTCGATCACCAGCTCTCCGTGGTACGTCTTCTCCGTCTCCTTCACGTCGGCCGAGACCGAGATGGCCGCGAAGCGCGAGAGCACCGAGGCGATCTTCGAGAGGTTCGCCTGGATCATGGTGCCGTCGGGATCGTCGCCGTAGGCGGAGGCCGGGATCGCCTTCAGGCCGCCGGCGAGCCTGGGAACGTCGATGTACATGCCGCCCATCGAGCCGTCGAACGCCTTCTGCGCGGCGGCGGTGGGGGGCTTGAACGTCGAGCCGCTGCGGGCGGCGAGCGCCGCGAGCGAGCCCTTGGGGCCGACGGCGAGGAGGAGCTGCTTCTCCTCGACGGCGACGCCGATCTCGCCGCCGCCGACGGGGAACGTCCAGGGACCGTCGCCGCCGAGGTCGATGCCGGGGGCGCCTTCCTTGCCGCTCTCCCTGCCGAGGGCCTCGAGCGCCTGCTTCATCTTGGCCGCGTCCTTCACGGCGACGAGGATCTCGGCCCGGAAGAAGGCGAGCGGAGCCTCGCGGATCGCCGGTGCACCGGCCTCGACCGGCACGACGCCGATGCCCATGGCGCTGCCGCCGCCGCCCACGGCGTCGAGCGCATTGCCGAGCGCCTCTGCGAACCCGGCGGGAGCTCTCATCGCGGCGAGCATGCCGGTGAGCGTGGCCTTCTGCAGCTGCGCCGTGGCCGCGATGTCCGTGTCGCTGCGCGCCACCCAGCCCGCGTTCGGGTCGAGGCGGGCGACCAGCGGCCTGGCATCGACCTTGGCCATCCCGAGCAGGGGGGACGCATCGTCGAGCGCCATGCCGACCGCCAGGGCGAGCCGATCCTTCGCGCCGCTCACTCCGATGGCGAAGCCCTTCTTGAAGTACTCCTTCATGGCCGCGAACTGCGGCTGGTCGAACATCGGACCCTGGAGGGAGAAGTACCAGACCATCGCCTGGCCGGCGCCGGTCGACTCGATCGTCGCCTTGTAGTCGGGGTTCGTTCCGAGGTGGCCGTCCTTCGGGACCTCCAGCGCGGCCTTCAGCAGATCGAGCGACCCCATACCGGCGCCGATGACGACCGTCTTCTCGACGACGGCGTACGCGAGCACCGTGGGCCCGCCCTCGGCCTGTGCCCACTTCACGATCTTCTCTCCGTCCGTCTCGACCGATCGGGCCTGGAGCTGCAGCCTGTCCTTGGCGATGCCGTCGAGGGTCGCGGCGAGCTTCTTCGCGTCGCCGGCGGGGAGCGCCGCGATCATCCCGGGCGCTCGGCCCTCCTCCGTCATGCGGAACGCGAGGGCGAGCCCGCGCTTCGGGTCGAATCCGGCCTTCTTGACCGAGGCGGGGTCGAAGACGTCGAAGCCGAGCCGCGATTCCGCCACGGCGCGTCCGTCATTGATGCCCTGGCCGCCCGGGAAGGTCGCGGCGGTCTCGAGCATGTCCGACGATTGCGCCGCGAAGACCTCCAGCGAGGGGATGACCACGGCCATGGCCGTGTCGCCGGCGAGGAACCGCTCCGCGGGCGGCGGCGCTTTCCTGCAGGCGGCGAAGGTGAGGACGAGGGATGCGGCGACGAGGAGTCGGATTGGGCGCATCCGGGGAACCTACCACGCAGCGGTCCGGCGGGCGTCGATGGATCGTGCGGCCGGGCCGGCCTATCCTCGGCGGCGTGCTGCGTCAGGTAGGCATCGCGCTCACCGTCAACGCCGCTCTCGTCCTCGCACCCGCGTCGGACCGCGCGTCGGACGTGGTGCTCCCCGTGGCGCACGTGTTTCCTCCGGGCGGAGCCGCCTCCGAGCGCACCCTCGATCGCCCGCTCGCCGAACTCGCCGCCGCGTGGAAGGCGCGGACCGGCAGGTTGCGCTTCGCGAAGCGGATCGTGATCTCGAAGTCGCGCCGGCGGATGGACGTGTTCGCCGACGGCGACGTGCTCAAGTCGTACGTGGTGGAGCTCGGCCTCACGCCGGTCGGCGACAAGCGGGCGCTCGGGGACATGCGGACGCCCGAAGGGGATCTCTTCGTCTGCACGAGGAGCAAGAAGAGCCAGTTCACGCGCTTCATCGGGCTCTCCTATCCGACGCCGCCGGCGGCGGCCGAGGGGGTCGCCGCGGGTCGGGTCGGGGCCGGCGTCGAGCGGAAGGTCCGCGCCGCCTACCGCACGCGCGACCGCTGCCCGCCCTGGGGGACGCCCCTCGGCGGCGCGGTCGGCATCCACGGGGGCGGCGTCTGGGAGCGGCGGCCGGAGGGTTTCGTGCTCGTCGACTGGACTTGGGGCTGCGTGGCCGTCCGCGACGAGGACGTCCACGAGCTCTTCGATCACTACGTGGAGATCGGGGTGCCGGTGCGGATCGATCCGTAGCCGGCCGGGGCCGCGAGCGGGACGCCACATGGATGGCCTCGACCCGGCACCCTCCGCCGTTACGTTGAACGGCGGAGGAACTCATGATCACCGTCCGCAGATCCGACGAGCGCGGCCATTTCGACCACGGCTGGCTCGACACCCGTCATACCTTCTCCTTCGCGTCCTACTACGACCCGGAGCAGATGGGGTTCCGCGCCCTGCGCGTCATCAACGAGGACGTCGTCCTCGGGGGCCAGGGCTTCGACACGCACGGCCACCGGGACATGGAGATCCTCACCTACGTGCTCTCCGGCGCGCTCGCGCATCGCGATTCGAGCGGCGGCGGGGGCGAGATCCGCAACGGCGAGGTGCAGCGCATGAGCGCCGGCACGGGGATCCGGCACTCGGAGTTCAACGCCTCGCCCTCCGAGCCGGTGCACCTCCTCCAGATCTGGCTCCTCCCCGATCGTCCGGGCCACCGGCCCTCCTACGAGCAGAAGGACTTCCCCGCCGAGGAGCGGCGCGGCCGGCTGCGCCTCGTCGCCTCGCCGGACGGCGCGGAGGGTTCGACGACCATCCACCAGGACGCCCGCGTCTACGCGACGCTGCTCGCGGACGGGCAGGCGCTGGAGCACCCGCTCGCGCCCGGGCGGCACGCGTGGGTGCAGGTCGCGAGGGGCGCGGTCGAGGTGAACGGGACGCGGCTCGCCCAGGGCGACGGTGCGGCGGTCTCCGACGAGCGGCTCCTCAGGCTCAGCGGACGCGGGGAGGCGGAGCTGCTCGTGTTCGATCTCGCATGAGGCGGAGCCGCTTCACCGAGGCCGGGGAGAGGCTCGCGCCAACGGCGCCGTTGTAGGCGGGGCCCTCGTCTCGAACGAACCCGAGCGGAAGGTATCGCACCGGCGACGACTCGCGGTGCAGCGCGGCGTCCGCGAGCCGCCAGCGCCCATCCTCGTGGATCTCCGACCACGCGTGGCCGAGGGCGAGGAGCCTCCCCTCGTGCTCCAGGACGGCGATCCCCAGGACCACCCGGCTCGGCTTTCCAAAGAGCCGCGCCACGGCCGCGAGCAGCACCGCGTGCTCGGTGCAGTCGCCCTCCCGGCGCCTCGCGACGATCGAGGCGGGATCGAGCCCCCGCCCCCAGCTCTTCTTCTCGATCCATCGATCGACGAACGCTTCCAGCGCCCGCGCGTCCGGCGCCGGACCAGCATCACGGGTGATCTCGTCGCGGAGCGCGGCGACCGGAGGCTCGTCCACGTCCACGAAGAAGGTCGCGCCGCGCTGGGACGTCGTGGGCGGCGAGGAGGCCGCAGCGTCGTCGAGCCGGAGCGCGACCTCGCCCCGCTCGACGGCCGCCCGCGGGAACCACTCCCGGAGGTCTCGCGCCGCCTTGGCGGCGGCGGACGGGTGCAGCTCGAGGACGGCGCGGACCGGGCCGGCGAGCGAGAGCCCGGGCTCGGCCTCGACGTCGATCCCCATGAGGAAGATGCGGGGTCCCGGCTCCTCACCGTGCGCGGCGCCCGAGCAGAGGAGGAGGGCGGCGGCCGCTCCGCGCGCGCCGGCGGCCGTCATGGCGACCCGCGCGACCAGGTCCGCTCCGCGACCATCTTCGCGGAGCCGAGGGGGAACTCGAGCACGCGGGGGAGCCCGAACTCGTCCAGCTCCCCCG
The DNA here is from genome assembly GCA_023419875.1 of Pseudomonadota bacterium. Taxonomy (GTDB): domain Bacteria; phylum Myxococcota; class Myxococcia; order Myxococcales; family Anaeromyxobacteraceae; genus Anaeromyxobacter. Next base: position 14,062 of record JAEZXM010000545.1, read on the forward strand.
TGACCGTCAGCTCCCCCATGGTCAGCTTCATGCGCTTCGGGGACTTCGCCTCGCGGGCGAGGGTGATGACGGTCGCGCCGACCGGGTTCGAGCTGGACACGTAGCTGTCGTGCGACACCGGGCGCTTTGCCGCCGCGCCCTTCGCGCTGACGATCCTCCGCGCGAACCAGAGCTCGGACGCGAGCCCATCACCCGCCGTGAATGCCCCTCGAAGCGGCTTGCCCGACTT
>JAEZXM010000181.1 GCA_023419875.1 Pseudomonadota bacterium
ACCGTCGCCCTGGCGAACGGCGTCTTCGACCTCTTCCACGTCGGCCACCTTCGCTACCTCCAGGGAGCGCGCGCCGAGGCGGACGTCCTCGTGGTGGCGGTGAACAGCGACCGCTCCACCCGCGAGAACAAGGGCCCGGGCCGCCCCGTGGTCTCCGAGGCCGAGCGGGCCGAGATCGTGGCGGGGCTCGCGTGCGTGGATCACGTGGTGGTCTTCGACACGAGGGACGTGGTCCCGGTGATCCGGGCGCTGCGCCCCGACGTCCAGGTGAAGGGGACCGATTACACGCCCGCGACCATTCCCGAGGCGGACGAGGTGCGGAGGTACGGAGGCCGCGTGGCGGTCGCGGGGGACCCCAAGGGGCATTCGACCACGGAGCTCATCGAGAAGCTGGAGGCGCTGAAGAAATGACGCTACAGCTCAAGGCCTTCCGGAGGTCCACATGGCCGTCTCGAACGAGCTGAAGGAGATCCTCGCCTGCCCGCGGTGCAAGGGGGAGCTCGAGTTCCGCGACGAGGCAGCGGAGATCCGCTGCCTGCGCTGCCGGCTGATGTTCCGGGTGGAGGGCGACATCCCGGTGATGCTGCTCGACGAGGCGAAGCCGCTCGAAGGGTGAGATGATGCGCTTCGCTCGAGGAGCGCGCATGGGCAAAGGCCGGGTGACGAGATGATCCGCAGCATGACGGGGTTCGGCGCCGGCCGAGGCTCGGTGAACGGCGAGGAGCTCGACGTCGAGATCCGCTCGGTCAATCACAAGTACTGCGAGGTCAAGGCCCGGCTGCCCCGCGAGCTCTCGGCGCTGGAGCACGAGGTGGTGCGCACGGTGAAGGACCGCCTGGCCCGCGGTGGGGTGGACGTCTCCGTACGGCGGACCTCGTCGGCGAGCCTCGTCGCGCCGCGCGTGGACGTCGCGCTGGCGGAGTCGTACGCGCGTGCGTTCGCCGAGGTCCAGGCGCGGCTCGGGCTGCCTGGCGGCGTGACCCTCGCGGACGTCATCGCGGCCGAGGGCGTCGTACGGCTGGACGAGCGGGCCATCGATCTGGAGCTGGTCGGGGAGGCGCTGCGGCGCGGCCTTGCGCAGGCGCTGGGGCAGCTCCTTGCCATGCGGGCGCGCGAGGGCGAGGCGCTCGGGCGCGATCTCCTCGGGCGGCTCGACGAGCTGGAGCGGCTGGTCGAGGGGATCCTCGCCCTGGTGCCGCAGGCGGTGGAGCACTACCGGACGCGCCTCACCGAGCGGATCGCCGACCTCACCCGCGGGACGGCGCTGGATCCGGCCCGGCTCGCGCAGGAGGTGGCGATCTTCGCCGATCGCACCGACGTGGCCGAGGAGATCACCCGACTGCGGAGCCACGTGGCCCAGGTCCGGGCGCTCCTCGCGTCGTCCGATCCTGCGGGGCGGAAGCTCGACTTCCTCGTCCAGGAGATGCACCGGGAGGCGAACACCATCGGCTCCAAGTCGCAGAATGGTGAGATCGCCGTCCTGGTGGTGTCGCTCAAGGCCGAGATCGAGCGGATGCGGGAGCAGGTCCAGAATGTCGAGTGAGAGGTCCGGAGCGGCACCGGGGCTGCTGCTCGTGCTCTCCGCGCCCTCCGGCGCCGGGAAGACCACGCTCGCCCACCAGTTCCGCGCCGCCCATCCGGACGCGGTCTTCTCCGTGTCCGCCACGACGCGCGCGCCCCGTGGCGCGGAGCGCGACGGCGTGGACTACCACTTCGTGTCGCCAGAGCGTTTCGACGCGCTCGTCGCCGCCCGGGCCTTCGCGGAGTGGGCGGAGGTCCACGGGCAGCGCTACGGAACTCTGAAGGCGACCGTCGCCGCCGCGCTCGCGGCCCGGCGCCTCGCGCTCTTCGACATCGCCGTGCAGGGCGGGGCACAGATCCGGGCCCCCTGGCCCGACGCCGCCGTCACGGTGTTCGTGCTCCCGCCCAGTCCCGCGGAGCTGGAGCGGAGGTTGCGCGCGCGCTCCACGGACAGCGAGGAGCAGATCCGCGGGCGGCTGGCGGCCGCGCGTGCGGAGGTGGAGCGCGGCCTCTCGAGCTACGAGTACGTGGTGGTGAACGACGTGCTCGAGCAGAGCCTGGCATGCCTCTCCGCGATCGCCGCCCACGAGCGGGCCAGACGCGGCGGAGCGGCCGCACCGGAGGCGGCGAGTGCTGCCGGGAACTGCCGCCGCGGGAACGCTCGGCTGGATGCCTGGGGGGGCTGAGCGGGCAGGCCCGGGGGCGCTCGATTCCTGCCGATTCTTGGTCGTTTTCGAGCTTGACCCGCAACGGGGGTGGAGGTACAAGCAGCGCCCTCCGCAGGCGGGACGCATCTCCCAAAGGGAAAAACGCCCCACTTGACGGAGCCCCGGCGGGAGGGTTAGAAGCAGCCCCCTCGCGGATCCCGAAGGTCTACGAAGCTGACCCAAGGGGTTGACGGGGGAGGGAAACCGGAGTAGATACGGTCTCCCTCGCGTCGAGAGGCGCTCCGGGCACCTGGCTCGGAACTTCCACTTGACGCTCCAGGACGGCGCTGGTAGATACGCCGCCCTCCTTGACGCAACCGGTTGTCCTCGCGACTCCGCGGCGGCAAGGCTCGGCTCGAGAGAGCCTTCTCAGCTCGAGCGGACGTGTTCGGTCTCTGAAAACTGAATAGCAAGCCTACGAGAGAATGCGGTCCCGCATTCCTTGAGTCTGCAAAGCATTCCGAATCATCACCAAGCCAGCTCGCCTCGCGAGAGGCGGCAGGCGAGGATCGAATACTCTTAATTGGAGAGTTTGATCCTGGCTCAGAACGAACGCTGGCGGCGTGCCTAACACATGCAAGTCGAGCGAGAAAGCCCGCAAGGGTGAGTAAAGCGGCGCACGGGTGCGTAACACGTGGGTAATCTGCCCTGGAGTCCGGAATAACTCGCCGAAAGGCGTGCTAATGCCGGATGAGACCACGGGAGCCTCGGCTCCTGCGGAAAAAGGTGGCCTCTGTACACAAGCTATCACTCCAGGATGAGCCCGCGGCCCATCAGCTAGTTGGCGGGGTAATGGCCCACCAAGGCAACGACGGGTAGCTGGTCTGAGAGGACGATCAGCCACACTGGAACTGAGACACGGTCCAGACTCCTACGGGAGGCAGCAGTGG
>JAEZXM010000350.1 GCA_023419875.1 Pseudomonadota bacterium
GGGCAAGGTCGTCGGCTTCCTCTCCGCGTTCGTCGCCGCGGGTGGGCTCCTGCTCTCGGGTGTGGGCCGACTCTCGGACCTCTCGGAGGCGCGGGACATGGGCGTCCTCCCGCCGACGGTGGCGGCCCTGGGAGTGCTCCTGCTCGCGACGGTGCTCGCGATCCGCCTGCCGCGGCCGGCGGCGCGGGTCACGCCAGCGTCGCCGTGAGGCTCCTCCGCACCGAGAATCCCGGCGACCGGCGGAAACCGGCCCGCTCTGCCGCGACCAGGCTCGCCTCGAACTCGTCTGCGCCGACGTGACCGGACGGTTCGGCCAGGAGCACCTTTCCTCCGGGCGAGAGCGCCGGCCGCACTTCGGCGAAGAACCGGGCCGCGTCGGGGAGCTCGTGCACCACCGCGAAGGCGAGCACGAGATCCACCCGACCGGCGAGGTCGTCGATCCCCAGGCTCGCTTCCGAGGCGAGGCGCGTCTCGATCCGTCCGGCCAGGCCCGCGCGCTCGGCGCGGCGGCGGAGCCCGGCGAGCATCCGCGGCTGGAGGTCCACGGCGACCACCTTGCCGGCGGCGCCGACGAGGCGCGCGAGCTCGAGTGTGAAGAAGCCCATGCCCGGGCCGGGCTCGAGGACCGTCATCCCCGCGCGCACGTGGGGCGCGAGGATCCGGTGCGGGTCCTGCCAAAGCTTCCGGACCGGGCTCGCGAGGATCCGGCCCAACCACCAGGGGCAGACGTGTGCCATCGTCGATCTCCTGTCGTGAGAATGGTCCTCAGGCATCGGGCGTCGGGACAGGGAACGCGCCTCCCCCCGAGGCCTGAAGCCCGAGGCCCCATGCCAACACCGGCCGTGTGCCCGGACCCTTGCGCCTTCGTGAAGAAGCTTTACTTCGCCGCCGCCGGCTCCGTCCCGAGCCCGAGCGCCTCGCGGACGGCGCGCGCCTTTGCCTGGATGAGCCGCTCGTTGTCCGGCCCCATGCGCAGCAGGTGCTTCTCCACCTGCCGCAGGCCCTCGAGCTTCGGATCCGCGAAGACGAAGACGCCGCCGTCGGGCACGACCTCCACCTCGCCCTCCGCGACCGGCGCCCCCTCGAGGCGGCGCAGCGCCCGGGCGGTGGCGGCGTCGAGCGAGCCGCCCGGATACCCGAGGGCGCGGTAGGCGGTCTCGATCGCCGGGTGGAGCGTGCGGTAGACGCCCGCGAGCGCCCGGACGTCGATCGAGTCCACCGCGGCGGCGAACTCGTCGTAGCGCGCGTAGGAGTCCGGCGCGATGTAGCTCTTCGCCCCGCGCTGGATCACCCGGAACGGCGCCGTCGGCCCCGCGTGCTCGAGCGCCTTCCGCGGGCTCTCGCCGTGGTCGAGGTTGTCGGTGACGGCCGCCCACCTGCGGACGAGGTCGTCCGCCTGTGCAAGCCAGCGCCGGTACGCCGGGTTGGATGCGAGCTTCTCGAGCTCGGCGCGCGCGTCCGCGTCGCTCACCTGCACGCCCGGTCCGTCGCCCGGGGAAGGCGCCACCTCCGCGGCCTCCTGCGTCTGCGCCGGGGGGGTGCCGCCGCCCCGGTCGCGGAGCAGCACCCAGGTCGCGACACCTACCACCGCCACGGCGAGGACCACCGCCGCCCACTCGCCCTTCGACAGGGAGCGCTTCTCGTACTCGTCGGCCATGCCCTGCCCTATTCACGGATCGCGCTCCGTTCGAAGACCCTCGACGGGGGAGCGCCCTCAGGAGCTGCGCAGGACGGCCGCAGACGCGTTCGCGACGTGGCGGGATTCCGCGAGGTTGCCCTCGACATGGGGCCCCCGGACGTGCTCTCCTCGTCCCCAGATCAAGGTGCATGGGAGCCGGCCGCCAGGCCGGCGGGGACGCCCGGAGCGACTCGCGACATGGGCACCGAGTACCTTCAGCGGTTCGATTGGGGCCTCGCCGCCCGCATCCGGAGCATGAGCGTGGTCGAGCTCGCGGTGCTGCTCGGCGAGCGGTTCCCGTCGTGGAGCTCGACCGGGCGCCGGCCGTTCTCCGAGGCGTTCCGGATCGCCGCGCACACGCACCAGCCCTTCCTGCTCATCCTCACGGAGCTCCTCGCGGAAGGGGCGACGCTCACCGAGATCCAGAACGACGCCGTCTACGACCTCTGCCTCCAGGGCGAGGACGTGCGGCTCGGGTGGGACGCCCTCTCCGAGGTCCTGCCCTCCGATCCCGAGGACGCGCTCTCCAGCCTCGACGTGCTTCCCGGCACGGACGAGGAGGTCTTCCTGCTGCTGCGCCCCCAGGCGCTCGACGAGATCCTCCGCGGGCTCGAGGCGCGCGGTCGCGAGATACCGGCGCGCGGGCCGGCGCCGATCGAAGCGCTGGCCCGGCTGCGCGAAGCGTGCGCCGCCACGCCGGGACAGCTCGTCGCCTACTGCTTCGACGCGTGAGCCCGTCTTCACGGGCCGTCGACGCCGCGATCCCTCACTTCAGGTGAACGCCGCGGGGGCGGAGGAGCTCCGCACCCGCCGACGGCCGGGTGCGCGGGCGAGCGCGTGCCCGGGCGTCAGGATCGGGGCGCGCGACGCGGCCTCGAGGCGCGCCTGCGCGTCTCCGCACGGCCCGCGGCTCCCCCGTGCCGCGACGCGTCGACCGCCGCGCGACAGGACGGCGCGGAGGCCTGTCTCTCCCTTGCGCCAGGGCCTTCCATCTGATTTGAGGAGCCCCACGTTTGCGCAGCGTGAGGCTCCAGTCTCCGTCTCCGGAGGCGGCGGTCTCCGCTCGGCGCCGGGCGTTACGACAAGGGGTCCTCGCGATGCGGGAAGCGAACGGGCTGGGCCGCGTGGTGGTGGTGGACATGGGCGAGGGTGGGCGGCGCGTGCTCCGCGCGATCCGCGAGCTGGCCCGGGCCGGGAAGGCGACGGCGGCGATCGCGGTCCACGGACCTGCGGAGCGGCTCTCGGCGTTCGTCCGCGAGGCCGACGAGGCGCACGAGGATCCGGATCGCCGCGCGGCGCTCGCGCGTTCCCGCCCGGACACCGTCTGGATCGGCGCGGCGAGCCCCTCGGCCCGTCTCGAGCTCGCGGCCTGGTGCGCCGAGAACGGGGTCCGGGTCGTGGGCCCGTCGGCCGACGCCCTCCGCAAGACCTCCACCGCGGCCGGGCTGGGCGCCCTCTCACGCGAGCTCGGCGTGGGGCTTGCCGGCCCGACGCTCCCCGCGGACGCACGCCTGGTCGAGGTGGTCGTGGCGCGGGACGCGGAGGGTCGGACCCGGACCATCGGGCTCGGGGTACCCGAGCTCCGGATCCGCGACCTCGTCGCGCTCGCCTCGTGCGGCTCCGCCGAGGGCTGGTCGGAGCGGGAGAAGTCGGCGGTCGCCGTCGCCCTCCGGGCGTGCCAGGCCGCGGGCTGGGTGGGCGTCGCGTCCGTTCAGCTCGCCATCGAGTCCCGCGGGCGCGAGCTGCTCGTCGGCCTCTCGCCCGTCGCCGGCACCGCACCGGCCGTGGAGGCGGTGGCGGGCGTGGACCTCGCCCGCCTCGCCCTCTCGATCGCCGCCGGCG
>JAEZXM010000399.1 GCA_023419875.1 Pseudomonadota bacterium
CCAGGGCGATTTCGAGGATCCACGCAAGGTGGAACCGCGGGTCTCCGACGGGCTGGCCGAGCTCGTGATCCGCTGCCTCCGCGCCGCGCCCGAGGCGCGGCCGGGGAGCGCGGCCGAGGTCCGCGACGCGCTCCGGGAGGTGCTCGCCGAGGTCGGCTTTGCGCGGCCGCAGGAGGCGCTGGTCGAGTTCCTGCGGGACCCCTCCGGCGCGAAGGACCGGTTCCGCCCCCAGGCCACGGTCGCGCTGCTCGCGCTCGGCGACGGGGCCGCCCGCTCCGGCGCGAACGCGCGGGCGCTCCGGTTCTACGGGCGCATCCTCTCGATCGACCCGGAGAACGCGGACGTGGGACCGCGGCTCCTCCGCCTCCGCCGGAGGCGTCTCCGCCGGCGCGCCGCCGCCTACGGGGCCGCGGCGGTCCTCCTCGTCGCCGTCGCCTGCCTCGGCGTGGCTGGAGCCCAGCGGGGCCTCGCGGCGCGCCGCGCGCGCCTCGCCGCCGCCCGCACGGCAACGACACTCACGGTCCCCGGGCCGCCGGTCCAGCCTTCCGGACCCGAAACGCGCGAACCGCCGCGCGAAACGGTGGCGCCGCTCCCCGTCGATCCCTCGGACGGCCGCGCCGCTGCCCCCCAGGATCCGCCCGCGAAGCCGGATTCCTCCTCGGCCCCGTCGCTGGTCGCGGGCTCGCGCGCGGGACGCCCGGCGAAGGCGGGCAAGGATGGCGCCCGTGGGTCCGGCGCAGTGCCGCTGTCCGTCCTGGTCCGTCCCTACGCGCAGCGGGCGCTCCTCGACGGCGTCGAGGTGGCCCGCGGCCAGCAGCAGGTGCAGTTCGCGCTCTCTCCGGGCGTCCACACGATCCAGATCGAGCACGCCTGCTGCGTGCCGTTCGTGAAGAAGATGAGCGCCTCCGAGGCGGAGCGGACCGGCGAGCTCCGGATCCCGCTCGAGCCCCGCCCCGCGCGCCTGAGGGTCGCCGGTGAGCCGGCGACCCGAGTGCTGGTGAACGGCAAGGCGCTCGGGACCGCCGGTGACTCGCAACGCGCGCCGTTCGTCATCCCGCTGCCCGCCGATGCCGAGAACCCCTACGAGGCCATCGCGCGGATCGGTCTCGAACCGCCCGACGGCCCGCCCCGCGAGGTCATCGTTCGCCTGCGCGCGGGGGGCGAGGTGGTCGTGGCCGCGCCCGAGACGGAGGTCGCACCGTGACGAACGCCGTCCCCCTGCTGCTCGCACTCTCGCTCGCGGCGCCTCCGGAGCTGAAGCGTGCCCGCGACCGATTCGAGTTCGGCGCCTATGCCGAGGCGGCGGGCAGCCTGCGCCAGCTCCTCGCCGGCGATCCCGATCTCACCGAGGCCGAGTTCGTGGACGCGTACCGGGTCCTCGGCATCTCCGAGTACCACCTCGGCGACCTCGCCCAGGCACGGTCCGCGTTCGTGAACCTGCTCTCGCACGATCCCGACTTCTCCCTCGACCCGTTCCTCGTCCCCCCGGCCATCGTGGAGTTCTTCGACCGGGTGAAGAAGGAGCACGAGCCTGCGCTCGGGCCGCTCCGCGAGCGCAAGCGTGCACTCCAGGCCGAGCAGCGCCTCGCCGACGAGGCCAAGCGCAAGCTGCTCGCCGAGGACCTCGCCCGGCACGGGCCGCCCGCCCGCATCGTCCGCGTGGAGCGCCACCACTACTTCTTCAACTGGCTCCCGCTCGGCGCCGGGCAGTTCCAGAACGGCCACAAGAGCAAGGGGACCGCGATCGCCGCCGGCCAGGTCCTGCTGGGTGCGGCCAACATCACCGCCTTCCTGCTCCACAACCGGATCGCGCAGGACCGCCAGCGCAACTGCGTCGCGGGCCAGCCCGGATGCTCTCGCCCGCCCTACAGCGACTCGGACCGGCGCCTGCTCCGGCAGCTCGACACGCTCAAGTACACCACCGCGGGCGCGTTCTGGGCGCTCTACGCGTACGGGGTGTGGGACGCCCATCGCCACTACGTCCCGCTGGTCGAGACCGAGATCGCACCCGGCGGCAAGGGGGCGACCGTGAAGCTCGGCTGGACCTTCTAGCGCGCGGAGACCGGATGCCCAAGCTCATCATCCGCGGACCGGACGGCGCCGAGCGCGAGGCCGAACTCCTGAAGCGCATCACCAGCGTCGGTCCGGATCCCGAGAACGACGTGGTCCTCGCCGATCCCGGCCTGCCGCCGACCGCGCTCCACATCCACCACGACGGCCGAACGTGGGATGCCGCCGCCCACGACCGCGCTGAGATGACCGTGAACGGCCGCCGGCGCGCGACGTGGCGGCTCGGGCCGGGCGACCGGATCCGGGTGGGCGCGACCGAGCTCTTCTTCGACCCGGCCTCCCCCACCGAGGCGCCGCGGGCGGCTGCGGGGCAGCGCTTCCTCGCGCACGAGACGCTGGTCCGGTTCTCGGAGCGGCTCCTCGCCGCGACCGACCTCGCCCGGCTCCTCGACGAGCTGCTCGACGCGCTGCTCGAGGTCACGCACGCGGACAAGGGGTTCCTGATCCTCCTCGAGGACGGGGAGATGAGCGTCCGCGCATCGCGCAACCTGGCGCGCGAGGCCATCCAGGATGCGATGGACCGCGTCTCGGACTCGATCATCCGCCGCGTGGTCGAGTCGCGGAAGCCGCTGGTCGTGGCCGACGCGCTGCACGACGAGGAGTGGTCCGGGTCCTCCTCGGTGGTGAACCTCAAGCTCTGCTCGGTGCTCTGCGCGCCGCTCATGCAGAAGGGCGAGGTCTTCGGCGTCATCTACCTGGGCAACGACAACGTGGTCTCGCTCTTCGACGACCGCGCGCTCGAGGCGCTCACCGTGTTCGCCGCCCAGGCCTCGCTCCTCGTCCAGAACGCGATGCTCCTCGACTCGCTGCGCAGGGAGAACCTGTCCCTGCGCGAGGCAGTCTCCTCGCGCCAGTACGGCGATCTCATCGGCTCGGGGGCCTCGATGCGCGAGGTCTACCGCCGGATCGAGAAGGTCGCCGGAACGGACATCTCCGTCCTGGTCACCGGCGAGACCGGCACGGGCAAGGAGGTGGTGGCCCGCGAGATCCACCGCCGCTCGCCGCGCGCCGAGGGACCCTTCGTCGCCGTGAACTGCGGCGCCATCCCCGAGTCCCTGCTCGAGTCCGAGCTCTTCGGGCACGTGAAGGGCGCCTTCACCGGAGCCATCGCCACCCGGCTCGGCAAGTTCCAGGCGGCGCACGGCGGCACCCTGTTCCTCGACGAGATCGGCGACATGCCGCCGGCCCTTCAGGTCAAGATCCTGCGCGCGATCCAGGACCGCACGGTCACCAAGGTGGGCGACTCCCGGCCGGAGCCGGTGGACATCCGGGTGATCGCGGCCACGAACCGCGTGCTCGAGGACGAGATCAAGAAGGGGGCCTTCCGCGAGGACCTGTACTACCGCCTCAACGTCGTCGCGATCACGCTCCCCCCGCTCCGCGAGCGGGGCGACGACGTCGTCGTCATCGCCCGCTGGTTCCTCCAGAGGTACGCCAAGGAGTTCGACGTCCGGGTCCGGGGGTTCACCCCGGGCGCGCTCGTTGCCTTGCGCAAGTACGCCTGGCCGGGAAACATCCGGGAGCTCGAGAACCGGGTGAAGAAGGCGGTGGTGCTGGCCGACCGCGCCCTCGTCTCGGCCGAGGATCTCGATCTCCGGCCGGACATCCTCGAGCCCATCCTCCCGCTCGCCCATGCGAAGGAGGAGTTCCAGAAGCGCTACATCAACGACGTCCTGGAGCGGAACGGCGGCAACCGCACCAAGACCGCGAAGGACCTGGGCGTCGACCCCCGCACCATCTTCCGTCACCTGGAGAAGGCCGAGGCGGAGCGCCGGGGCCTCCCGCCCGCGCCCGATCCCGAGGAGGTCGTGTGAACCGAGCGTCGATCGCCCTGGCCGCCCTGGCGCTGCTCACCGGCTGCCCGCTCCCGCAGCCGCTCGCCGATTACCCCGCCGGTTCGGTGACGCCGCCGCGCATCCTGATGGACCAGCTCGACCCGCGCGAGACGGTGATCCGCGTCCCGGCCGACTGTCCCACCGCGCCGAGCTGGCCGCTCGCCGCGGTGCTGGTCGACACCAACACCGACGAGACCGTGACCGCCCGCTGGTTCGTGGACTACGACCGGCGCAACAGCGCGCGGTGCCGCTTCGAGGAGTCGGAGGACATCCCGGGACCGGGCGACGAGGTGGAGGATCCCACCCGCCGCGAGGTCACGCCGTTCGACTTCCGCCCGTACGACTATCCCGCCGTGCTGGGGGGTGGGGCCGATCCGCGCGGCACCGGCGTAGTCCACGTGGTCGAGCTCGTCGTGTCGAACCGCTTCGATCCCGAGGCCGACGACGCCGGACTCTGCGCGAGCGACGTGCCCCCTGAGAGGTTCCCGTTCCGCACCGCGGACCAGGACGGGACGGTCCAGTTCGAGACGCAGACCCACCGCTGGGTCTTCGTGAGCGAGCCCGAGACGGGGGCGGTGCCCTGCCCCACGTCGCCTCCCTGACGCCCGGGCGATCGGGCGGGGATCACGGGCCCCTCTGGAGGGCCTCCTTCGCCTGCTCCAGCGCGACCGCGGCGTCGCGCGCCGCGCTCACCTCCCCCTGCGCGAAGCGGTTCACCTGTGCCCGGTACGC
>JAEZXM010000549.1 GCA_023419875.1 Pseudomonadota bacterium
GCGAAGAGCAGCGCGCCGCCGAGCGCCGCCGAGTCGCCCGACGCTCCGAACTGCGCGTCCACGGGCGCGAGCTCGCGCGCACCGTCCGCGTCCGCGATCCAGAGCGGCCCGGCGACGCCGCTGAAGAGGACTCCGCGCGGCACCTCGCCCACGAAGCGCCCGAAGCCCTCGAGGAGCTTCGCCTCGCGGCCCGGGCCGTCGAGCCGCCACAGCTCGTTTTGCCCGCTCTTCGCGTACGAGACCGCGTAGAGCGCGCCCCCGTGCGCGCGGAGGACGGCGAACCCGCAGGCGCTCCCCCCGCACCGCTCGGCGCGGGAGAAGACGCGGACTGCGGGCGTGGTCCCGTCCGACTGCCACAGCTCCGAGCGCGCCGTGACGACGCTCAGCACCCCTGGGACGGAGCCCAGGAGCGAGAAGTCGAGCAGGTCCTCGTCCGGGAAGAGGGCGGTCGGCCCGGTCCCGGCAGCGGTACCGTCCGAGGCCCATACCCTTCGATGCACGCCCTCGCCGGCGGCGAAGAACACGCGATCGCCGCGCGCGACGAACGAGCCCGGATCGCCGCCCACGCGGCCCGGCACGAGATCCAGGACGAGCTCCGTCCCCGCCCTCGTGCCGTCCGTCCTCCAGAGCTCGCGCCCTGCGGCCTCCGTCACCGCCGAGAAGAGCACCAGGCCGCCGAGCGGCGTGAACTCGGCGGGATCCCGGGGCTCGGCGGAGCCGCTGCCGGCGCGCCGCCCGCTCGGCTCGAAAGCGAGGGCGAGCCCGGCCGCAGCAAAGGCGAGGAGCGCGCGGAGCACGTGATCAATGTGCGCCCTGGGACCGGCCCGGGAGAGGTGCGCCTCACGGAGGTCGGCGGGATGGCAACGCACCTTGGGGAGGCGCGGCCCTCCCCGCGGGGACCCCCTTCCAGGCTCGTCGCACCGCGGGCGACTCGCGTGTGAAGCAAGCCGGAGGTGCACGAATGAGGCTATCCGGCGTTGCGCGGGTGCTGCCCTCGCGGGCGGTGCGGGGGAGGCGGGCTCTGCCCGCCGAGGGGGCGAGGGCGAAGCCCGAGCAATTCTCGGGGGACGAGGAGATCGTGCGTGATGTGCTTCGCGGGCTGCGCACCCACTTCGGCGAGCTGGTGCGGCGCCACCGGGCGCGGCTCCGCCGTGTGGCCGGCTCGGTGCTGCGCGACCCGCAGGATGCCGAGGACGTGGTGCAGCAGACGCTGCTCAAGGCCTACGCCGGGCTGGATCGCTGGGCCGGGACCGCGCCGTTCGGCACCTGGCTCGCCCGGATCGCGCTCAACGAGGCGATGATGCGCGCGCGACGGTCGCGCCGGCTCGCGGCGGCGGCGGTCCGGCTCCTCTCGGAGGAGGAGGTGGCGGGGACGCCGGAGGAGGAGGCCGCGATCCGCGAGGCGATGGAGCTGGTGGAGGCGGCCATGCCGCGGCTCAAGCGGAACCACCGTGAGGTGCTCCAGCTCGCAGCCGTGTACGAGCTTCCCCACGCCGCCGTGGCCGAGAGGCTCGGCGTCACCCCGGGTGCAGTGAAGGTCCGGCTCCACCGCGCCCGCGAGGCCCTGCGCGGACTCCTCCAGGAGTCGGCTCGCCCCACGGGGGACGCGGGGAGGGGCGGCGGGAACGCCGGGCCGGATCGGCCTCGCCCCGCGTGGGGCCGCCCCGCGGGTCTTGCTCCGGACCGTGACCGGCGTAAGAAGTCCGACCTGTCTCGGGACCTTCATCGGTGGTGAGCGTGGAGCCCGCGGCGGCCGGAGAACGATGGACGAACGCCAAGGCCCGGAGCAGCATCGCGCGCGCGTCGTCCGGCTCTACCGCGAGTTCGGACCGGTGGTGTACCGCCGCTGCCTCCGTCTGCTCGGGGACAAGGAGCAGGCACGCGACGCGACCCAGGAGGTCTTCGTGAAGCTCCTGCGCGAGGAGCGGTTGTCGGGCGAGGGCGCGGAGGTCCTGCCGTGGATCTACCGCGTCGCCACCCGACACTGCCTCAACGTGCGCCGCGACGCGCGCCCGGGCCGGTGGAGCCTCGACGGCTCGGGCGGGCTCGAGATCTCGGCCGACGCGGCCGCGGGGTATCCCGATCGCCGGCTCGCGCAGCAGGTCCTCGCGCGCTTCGATCCGACCACGCAGGCGGTCGCGGTCGGGGTGCTCGTGGACGGGATGGAGCGCGAGGAGGTCGCGGGCGCGCTCGGCCTCTCCCGCCGCACGGTGACCCGCCGGCTGGCGCGGTTTCTTTCCGGCGCGCGCCGGCTCCTGCTCGGGAAGGGGGCGCCGCCGTGACGCGCTGTCCGTCCGACCTCGAGCTCGAGAGGCTGGCCCGGCAGCCGGAGGACCCGGCCGCGGGCCACGTGTTCTCGTGCGCGCGGTGCGCGGCGCGCCTCGCCCGGATGCGCCGGCTCGCGGAGGAGTTCGAGCGGGACGTGTTCCCGGCGACGATCGAGGCGGTGGTGGAGGCGAGCGAGCGGCCGAGGTTCCGGGCCGCGTGGGTCGTGGGTGCTGCCGCGGCCGCCGCGCTCCTCGTCGCCATGGGCGCGCTCTGGGCCGCAGGCGGCGGCGCGCCCATCGAGCTCCTCGCGTGGGCCGGGCCCGACGTGACCGTCGCCGACGGCCAGGCGATCCCACCCGGCGCGGTGATGCGGTTCGAGGTCCGGCCCCGGCGGAACTGCACCCTCTGGATGGCCTCGGCCGACGCTTCCGGGAACGTCACGCGCATCTATCCACCCAAGACGCTCACCGGGACGAGAGGGCTCCCCGTCGAGGCGGGTACGAGAGTCGCGGTGGACGCGCCGCCGGCGGAGGGCGGCGAGCACCCGGGGCCGGAGCGCTACTTCGCCGTCTGCCTGCGGGAGAACACGCTTCACTGGAAGGACGTGGACCGGGCGGCGCGCTCGATCGGTCCGGGCGATGCCCAGGTCCGCTCGGCGCGGAGGATCCCCGGGCTCCCGGGTGACGCGGTCCAGGTGAGCCTGCTCGTCGAGCGCAGGCAGTAGCCACCCCGCTCCGCGGACGCCCGTCCCTGGCCGGCGCTGCGTGCGCCGGATACAGTAGCGAGGCGAGGTCACCAGTGAACGATCCCACGCCCCTCATCCCCCCCGCTGCCCCGACGGTCGATCCGGGGACCGGCCGTCTGGCCCCCTCGACGCGCCACTACGAGAAGCGGTTCTCCGATCTCGCGGGCCTGTACGCCGACGCAGCGGCCTTCGAGGCGCTCGTGCCGAAGCTCGGGTCCGAGGTGGTGTACGAGGTGTGGGAGCACAAGCAGAGCAGCGCGGCCGGAGACCTCATCTTCGGCACGAGCGTGATGAAGCCGGGACGCGTCGGCGACGAGTTCTTCGTGACCCGCGGGCACCAGCACCAGCTCACAGACCGCGCCGAGATCTACCACTGCGTCCGCGGCCAGGGCGTGATGCTGCTCGAGTCGCCCGCGGGCGAGGTGAAGGCGCTCGCCATGTCGCCGGGTGTCGTCGCGTACGTGCCGCCGCACTGGATCCACCGCAGCGTGAACACCGGCGCGGACACGCTCATCACCGTCTTCTGCTACTCCGCGGACGCGGGCCAGGACTACGACATCATCGAGCGCTCCGGCGGCATGCGCTCGCGCGTCGTCGCGGACGGCGCGGGCGGGTGGAAGCTCCGGGACAATCCCGGCTGGAAGCCGCGCGACTGAACCTCTCCGCACCGCCGCGGCTCCCACTCTCCGGAAGCCCTCCGGAGAGGACCCATGCTGACCTGGATCAAGAAGCGCCCGGTGCGGAGCGCCATGCTCCTCGCCGGCGCTGCCGCCGTGGCCTTCGGCATCGCGCTGGCGGCCGACGCCCGGGCCGCGCGCGCGGCCGGATTCGAGAAGCGTATCCGGCCGCACTTCGATCACGCGCCGGTGATCCAGGGTCCGTTCCGCGCGCCGCAGGACGTGACCAGGGCCTGCCTCTCCTGTCACCCGGGCGCCGCCGCCGTCATGAAGACGGCACACTTCACCTGGCTCGGCGAGCCGGTGGAGGTGCCGGGGCACCAGGGCGCGCGCCGGATCGGCAAGCGGAACCTCCTCAACAACTTCTGCATCTCCAACATCGGGAACGAGAAGGCGTGCACCAAGTGCCACGCCGGCTACGGCTGGACCGACGCCCGGTTCGACTTCACGAAGGCGGAGAACGTCGACTGCCTCGTCTGCCACGAGCAGGGCAGCGGGTACGTGAAGGGGCCGGGCGGGCTGCCGGATCCGAAGAAGATCGATCTCGTCGCCGCCGCAAGTTCCGTCGCCACACCGCGGCGGGAGAACTGCCTCGTCTGCCATGCGTGGGGCGGCGGTGGACAGGCGGTGAAGCACGGCGACCTCGACTCCTCCCTCGAGCACCCGTCCCCCGAGGACGACGTGCACATGGGCAGGCTCGGGTTCTCGTGCGTGGACTGCCACGCCGGCCCCGATCACCGGATCCGCGGGCGCGCCTTCTCGGTGAGCGTCGAGGGGGCGAACGGCGTCGCCTGCGCCGACTGCCACACGACCCGCGAGCACCGTGACGACCGGATCGAGGCGCATCTCGCGTCGGTCTCCTGCGAGGCGTGCCACATCCCGAGCTACGCCCGGCGGATCCCGACCAAGGGCGCCTGGGACTGGAGCAAGGCGGGCGACGCCGGTCGGAAGGAGGACCCGCACGCCTATCTGAAGGCGAAGGGCGAGTTCGTCTACGAGCAGGACGCCGTCCCCGAGTACCGCTGGTTCGATCGCCGCGTGGGCCGCTACCTGCTCGGCGATCGGATGGATCCAGGGCAGGTGACGCTTCTCAACCCGCCGCTCGCCGGCATCGGCGACCGCGGCGCCCGCATCTGGCCCTTCAAGATCCACCGCGCGCTCCAGCCGTACGACGCCGAGCACCGGATCCTGCTCCCGCCGGTCACGGCCGGGCCGGGCGGCTACTGGACCACGTTCGACTGGGACGCATCGCTCCACCTCGGTGCGAAGGCGGCGGGCCTCCCGTACAGCGGGAAGCACGGGTTCGCGCGCACCGAGATGGTCTGGCCGCTCGCGCACACGGTCGCGCCGGCCGAGGAGGCGCTCCGGTGCGACGACTGCCACGGCGGCGGCGGGCGGATGGACTTCCGGGCCCTCGGGTACGAGGGAGACCCCATGCGCACCGGAGGCCGGCCGTGACCGTCCCCCGCGTCCTCCTCCTCGCGCTCGCCGCGGTCGTCGGCGCTCCGGTCCCGGCCGGCGCAGGGCCGGCTCCGAACCCCATTCACCCGACGTTCACGCCGCTCGACGCCGCCGGCGCCCCGGCGGCGCACCCCGAGGACGTCTCCGCCGCCGCGACCTGCGGCGCGTGCCACGACGCGGACTGGATCGCGGCGCACGACGGGCACGCCCAGGCCGGCGTCCGCGTCTCGTGCATCCAGTGCCACGTGGACGGAGGGCGCCTCGCCGTCGGTCCGCTCGAGGGAGGGAGGCTGCGCCGCGAGGACCTCCGGATCGGGAGGCCGAGCGACGAGAGTTGCGCGGCGTGCCACGGCCTCGTCGCCGTCCCGCCCGCGCCGGTGGCCGTGCCCGCGGAGTTCGAGCAACCGCCGGACGACGGGCGGAGCTGGTCGCTCACCCAGGGTGAGGGCGCCGTCGTCTCGCCCGAACGGAAGAGCGCGTCCTTCCTGAACCTCGAGGGGAAGGCCGGCCGGAGCGGACCGTGGGACGCGCACGCGGCGAAGCTCGTCGCCTGCGTGGACTGCCACCACGCGCGGAACGACCCGCGCCGCGCCGACCTCGAGCGCGCGCGGCTCCGGTACGTGACGAGCGACCCGCGCCGGACCAGCACGGGCGAGTTCCTGTTCCGCCCCGACCACCGCCTCTCGCGCGCGGAGTGCCGGAGCTGCCACGCGCCGCTCGAGGTGCACGACTTCCTGCCGTACCGCGCGCGCCACCTGGAGGTGCTCGGGTGCGCCGCGTGCCACGTTCCCGGGCCGGTGGGGCCGGCGGTGCAGATGATCGACGCCACCGTGGTCACCGCCGCGGGCACGCCCATCGTCGCCTACCGCAACGTGGAGCGCCACGAGGGCGAGCCGCTCGGCGCCGCCCTCGTCCGGCCGCTCCGGCCGCTGTACGTGCTCCGGACGGAGGCGGACGGCGCGCGGCGGCTCGCCCCCGTCAACGTCGTGAGCCGCTGGCGGTGGGTCTCCGGGCCGGGCGGCGCCGAGATCCCGCCCGCCGTCGTCGCGCGCGCCTTCCGCGATGGCGACGGC
>JAEZXM010000579.1 GCA_023419875.1 Pseudomonadota bacterium
GGTGAGGCCCGGCGAGACCCATCGGTCCCTCCCAGAAAGCGGGCGCGACCTCGAACGGCGCGCCGCGGCGCGCGGCCTCCTCCCGCAGGACCTCGAGCGCGTTGCCCGGCTGGTGGGCGTGCACCACCGCGGGGACGCCCGGCTTGAAGATCCCGGCCTTCTCGCGGGCGACCTGCTCGACCGTGTCGCCGAGGAGCTGGACGTGGTCGAGGCCGATCCGCGCCACCGCCGTGACGGCGGGCGACGCGATGGCATTGGTCGCGTCCCACCGGCCGCCGAGGCCCACCTCCACCACCGCCACGGAGACGCCCTGCTCCGCGAACTCGAGGAGCCCGAGCAGCGTCGCGAACTCGAAGTAGGTGAGCCGCTCCTCCTCCCGCCCCGCGTCGTGCCATGGGCAGGCCCGCCGGACGTCCTCGATCCTCGCCGCGAGCGCGGCGTCGTCGATCGGCGTGCCGTCGACGGCGATCCGCTCGTGGAAGCGGACGAGATGGGGCGAGGTGTAGAGGCCGACGCGGGCCCCGGCGGCGCGCAGGGCGGCCGCGGCCATGGCGCAGGTCGAGCCCTTGCCGTTCGTCCCCGCGACGTGGAGCACGGGATAGCGGCGCTCGGGGTGGCCGAGAGCCGCGAGCGCCCGCTCCATGCGCTCCAGTCCGAAGCGCATCGCGAGCGGCTGGAGCCGCTGGAGGTAGTCGACGGATCCCGACATCTCGGCCGCTCAGCCGAGCAGCGACACGATCTGCACGAGCCGGTCGCGCAGCTCGTGGCGGTGGACGATGGCGTCGATCATGCCGTGCTCGAGCAGGAACTCGCTCCGCTGGAAGCCGGGCGGCAGCTTCTCGCGGATGGTCTGCTCGATCACCCTCGGGCCGGCGAAGCCGATGAGCGCCTTGGGCTCGGCGATCACCACGTCGCCCAGCCAGGCGAAGCTCGCGGCCACGCCGCCGGTGGTCGGGTGGAGCATCACCGAGATGAACGGCTTCTTCACGCCGCGGAAGCGGTGGATGGCCGCCGAGGTCTTGGCCATCTGCATGAGCGAGAAGATGCCCTCCTGCATGCGGGCGCCGCCGCTCGAGTTGAACAGCACCACCGGCATGCGCCGCTCGGTGGCCCGGTCGAACATCCGGGCCACCTTCTCCCCCACCACCGAGCCCATCGACCCGCCCATGAACTCGAACGCGAACGAGCCCACCGAGACGGGCTGCCCTGCCAGCGCGCCGACGCCGGAGACGAAGGCGTCGCGGAGCCCCGACGACTTGAGCGTGCTCCGGAGCCGGTCGCGGTACTTCTTCGAGTCTGCGAAGCCGAGGGGATCGGCGGGAGCGAGCTCGACGTCGAGCTCCTCGAAGCTGCCGGGATCGAGCACCAGGTCGAAGCGGCGCCGGATCGGGAGTGGGTCGTGCTGGCCGCAGCGCGGGCAGACGTTCCAGCGCTTCTCGTACTCGTCGCGGGTGCTCACCTCGGAGCACGCGTCGCACCGGTACCAGAGCGCGGCGGCGTCGGGCGCGGGCGCGCCGTTGGCCGGCGCCTCGCGCGCCTTGAGCTTCTTCTCTTTCGTGAACCAGGCCATTAGAACTCGAACTCGTCGCCGCGCTTGAGCACCCGGACGTGGGGCAGGCGGAGGCTCGCCAGCTCGCGCTTCAGCGCCGCCTGATGGGCGGGCTTGAGGTGATACAGCAGCACCGGGAAGCCGTCACGCTCGAGCTTCGTGAGCTCCCCGCGCAGGGTGCTCGGCGTGAGGTGGCCCGAGACGTCCGCGAGCCACTGGTGGGTGTCGGGGAAGGACAGCTCCACGAGGAGCGCCGCCACCCTCGGGTGGGCATTGACCGCCTTCCAGAAACCGTCGGTCGGCCCGGTGTCTCCGGAGATGCCGATGGTGGCCGCGCCGTCGGAGATCATGAACCCGACCGACTCGACGGGGTGGCGCACCCGGACCGGCTGGAAGGCGAGCTCGCCGGCCCGGAACTTCTTCCCTGGCGTGAAGGGCACGATCCGGAGGACCGGCGTCCGGCGGTCGGGGATGCAGGTGAAGTCGGGCCAGAGCCGGCCGTTGAAGACGCTGTCCCTGAGCGTGCGGGCGCACTGGGGCGACGCGTGCACGCGGACGGGGGTGCGGCGCCGGCCGACGAGCATGTCGGCGAGCAGCGGCACGTCCTTCACGTGGTCGAGGTGGGAGTGCGTGAGGACGATGTCGTCCACCCGCAGCAGCTCCTCGAGCGGGAGGCTCGCGGTGAGCGCGCCGGCGTCCACGGCCACCGTTCCGTCGATGAGGAAGCAGGTGGTCCGGTGGCGCGGGAGCTCCCCGCCGGAGCAGCCGAGGACGCGCAGCCTCAAGCCAGATCTCCGAACTGCGTCTTCATGTGGAGGAAGTCGAGGAACCGGCGCAGCTTCCCGGCGTCGTGGACGACGAACCCGTTCTTCTCCACGGCGACGAACCGGCCGCGGAGCAGCTTCCGCACCGCCTCCTCGGCCTGCTCCGGCCGGACGCCCACGCGCCCGGCCAGCTCCTCCGGCGCGACCTCGACGCGGTGCCCATTCGGCCCGCGCGGCGCCTTCTCGGCCGCGGTGGTGAGGAAGTGCACGACCCGCAGCGACGCGTCGCTGAAGAGCAGGGTCTCGATCTGCTCGTTCGTCTCCTGGAGCCGGTCGGCCAGCTTCTTGATCAACCGGAGCGCGATCTCGGCGTTGCCCCGGATCATCGCCTCGAACGTCCGGCCGTCGATCACCAGCACCTTCGAGGCCTCCGCGCACGTGGCGGTGGCCGAGCGCGGCTTGTTGTTGAGGATCGACATCTCCCCGAAGAACTCGCCCGGGCCGAGGGTGGTGAGCACCTTCTCGATGTCCCCGACCGACTTGCTGATCGTGACGCGCCCGGTCTGGATGACGAACATGTCGTGCCCGGGCTCGCCCTCCCGACAGAGCACCGCTCCCTTGGGGAACTCCCTGCCGAACCGCTGGAAGAGCTGGTCGTCCGCCATGGCAGATTGCTTATCCGAGCCGGATCGAGGCTGTCAATTTGGCGGGCTCCCGGGTCTCGTCGCCGAGCAGCATCCAGGAACCGTACTCGCGGTTCGCGCCCTCGAGCCGGCTCACGACCGGGAGGTCGATCCCTCTTTCCAGGAAGACCGTCCAGGAACGACAGGACTGCGAAGGCGAGCCCGGCCTTGCAGCGCGGCTCCCGCCGCGGTAAGGGGGCCGCCATGCCCCTCACCTACCGCGGCGCCGGCGTCGACACCGACGAGGGCGACCGGCTCGTCGAGATGCTCAAGCCCCTCGCCCGCCCCACCCTCCGGCCCGAGGTCCTCGCCGGCATCGGCGGGTTCGGCGGGCTCTTCGGGCTGGACGTGAAGAAGTACCGGGAGCCGGTCCTCGTCTCCGGCACGGACGGCGTCGGCACCAAGCTCAAGGTGGCCTTCGCCGCGAACCGGCACGACACCGTCGGCATCGACCTCGTCGCGATGAGCGTCAACGACATCGCGGTCGTCGGCGCCGAGCCGCTCTTCTTCCTCGACTACTTCGCCGCCGGGCGGCTCTCGGCCGCGCAGGGAGCGGAGGTGGTGAAGGGGATCGCCGAGGGATGCCGGCGCGCGGGTTGCGCCCTCATCGGCGGCGAGACCGCGGAGCTCCCCGGGTTCTACGCCGACGGTGAGTACGACCTCGCCGGGTTCGCCGTGGGCTGCGTCGAGCGGTCGAAGATCGTGGACGGCACCAAGGTCGTCCCGGGCGACCTCGTCCTCGGCGTCGCCTCCAGCGGGCTCCACTCGAACGGCTACTCGTTGGCGCGGAAGGCCCTCGAGAAGCACCCCCTCGACCGCCGCTTCGCCGAGACCGGCGACCGGACGCTGGCCGATCTCCTCCTCGAGCCGACCCGCATCTACGCGAAGGACATCCTCGCGCTCCTCGAGGGGGTGCCGGTCAAGGCAATGGCGCACATCACCGGCGGAGGCCTGCCCGGCAACGTCCCGCGCAACCTTCCCGACGGCACGAAGGCGGTGCTCGAGGAGCGCGGCTGGATCCGGCCGCCGATCTTCGATCTCGTCCAGCGCGAGGGCGGCATCGCGCGCGACGAGATGTTCCGCACCTTCAACATGGGGCTCGGCCTGGTCCTCGTCGTCGCGCCTGGCGACGAGGCGGCGGCGCACGCGGTCCTCACCGAGCGGGGCCACCCGTCCTGGACCGTGGGCACCATCGAGAAGGGTGGCCCGGGCGAGGCCACCTGCGAGGTGATCCCGTGATCCGGATCGGCGTGCTCGCATCCGGCTCCGGGACGAACCTCCAGGCGCTGCTCGACGCCTGCGCGGCAAGCCGGATCGACGGGCGCGTGGTGGTGGTGTTCTCCAACGTGCCGGGCGCGCGGGCGGTGGCGCGGGCGACGGCCGCGGGCGCGGAGACCGTGGTGCGGCCGTCGAAGGGCGTCGCCGACCGGGCCGCCTACGACCGCGAGGTCATCGACGTGCTGCGCTCCCGCGACGTCGACCTCGTCTGCTTCGCCGGCTACATGCGCATCCTCTCCGCGGAGTTCATCGGCGCGTTCGGCCCCACCCCGGCCACCCGCGGCTGCCCGAGGATGATGAACGTCCACCCCGCGCTCCTGCCGTCGTTCCCGGGCCTGCACGCGCCGCGGCAGGCGCTCGCCCACGGAGTCCGCGTCTCGGGCTGCACGGTGCACTTCGTCGAGGAGGGCGTGGACGCGGGGCCCATCATCGTGCAGGCCGCGGTCCCGGTCCTCGCCGGGGACACGGAGGAGTCGCTGGCGGCGCGCATCCTCGTGCAGGAGCACAGGATCTTCCCGCAGGCTGTGCAGTGGTTCGCCCAGGGACGGCTCTCGCTCGAGGGCCGGACGGTCCGGCTCGACGGGGCGGGCGAGCCCTCGCCGGCCTTCGCGAGCCCTCCGCTGGAAGCCGCCCCACCCCTCGCGTAGACTCCGCGGCCGTGGCGCAGACCCTCCGACCCCCCTCGACCCAGCGCATCTACGACGTCTGCATCGTCGGCTCGCAGCTCGGCGGCGTCGTGGCCGGCGCGCTGCTCGCCCGCCGCGGCCTGCGCGTGCTGCACGTGGCGCACGGCGAGCTCGGCCCGGGGTACGTGGACCACGGCTACGCGCTCCCCTGGGGACCCGCCGCGGTGCCGAGCCCGCGCCACATGCCCGCCGCCGAGGCGGTGCTGGCGGAGCTGGGCCTCGCCACCGACGTCAACCGGGCGCTCGAGCCCTCCGATCCCGATCTCCAGCTCCTCCTGCCCCGGCACCGAGTGGACGTCTCCCGCGATCCGGGCGTGCTCCGCGCCGAGCTCCGCCGGGAGTGGCCCGCCGAGGCCGAGGCGCTCGAGGCCGCCGTCGGCCAGATCTCCGCGCACTACGACGTCTCGGGGTTCTTCCTCAAGGCGGCGCCGCCGCTTCCGCCCGACGGCCTCACCGAGAAGCTTGCGGTGCGCAGGGCGCTCAAGCAGGCGCAGGCCGCTCCCAACGCGCCGCGCGAGCCGGTGGGGCGGCGCTCGGTCCTCGCCGAGCTCGAGGCGCACGAGCTGGTCGCGAGCCTCCGGACCACCGCCCGCTTCCTCACCTACCGCGACGGGCCGATCTCGCCGTTCTCCGAGGTGCGGCTCCTCGGGGGTGCGCTGCGCGGAACGCATCGGCTCGCCGCCGGGCAGGGCGCGCTGCGCGAGCTCATCCGCCGGCGCATCGTCGAGTCGCGCGGCGAGCTCAAGGGCGGGCCGGGCGAGCCGGCCGTGGTGCGCGCCATGGACGTGGACGCCGGGCGGATCGCCGCCGTGCACCTCGCCGACTCGCCCGATACCTGCGTCGCCCGCGCGTACGTGCTGGCCGCCGACTCCGCGGCGGTCCGCGGGCTCCTCACGGCGGAAGCGGCCGGGTCGCGCGCAGCCCGGGTGCTCGGCCAGATCGCTCCCCGGCGCCGGCTGTTCTCGGTGAACCTCGTGGTCAAGCAGGACGCACTCCCGCCCGCGCTCGGCGACAACGTGGTCGCGCTCCGCGATCCCGCAGGCGGCGACGGCATCGAGAACGCGGTGTTCCTCCAGATCCTCCCCGCGCGCCGGGACTCCAAGAAGGGCGCGGGCGAGGTGGTGACGGACGAGCGGGTGATCTGCGCCAGCGCCTTCATCCCGGCGGACGCCGCGTCGCGCGACGAGCTCTCCGCGGCGGCGGCCCGTATCCGCGAGGCGGTCGCCGACGCGATCCCCTTCTTCGAGCGGCACCTCGTGAACGAGTCCGCGCCCGTCCTCAACGCTCCGCCGCACCTGCAGGAGGGGGTGCGCATGCTGTCGCAGCCCCTCTACGAGACCGATCTCGACGGGACCCTCGGCATCACCGGGCTCCCCGTCCGTGCGCCCTGGAAGAACGCCTTCTTCGCCGGACGCGAGGTGGTGCCTGGGCTCGGGCTCGAGGGGGAGTTCTTCGCCGGCATCCAGGCGGCGGGCCACGTGGCGGCCGCCCTGGGGCGGAAGGACGTGCTGAAGTGAGCGGGGTGGGGGCTCGCAGCGCTCCCCTCGTCACTCACCCCTTGCGATTCCGGCCCGGATCGGTAATATCCCGCGCTCTTTCGGCTTTCTAGCGCTTCGGAGCACCCAATGGCACGCCGCTGCGAGATCTGTGGGAAGGGCCCCCTGGTCGGGAACACCGTCTCCCACGCGAACAACAAGAGCAAGACCCGGTCGCTCCCCAACCTGCGCTCGGTCCGGGCCAAGGTCGCGGGCGACGTGCGGCACATCCGCGTGTGCACCCGCTGCCTCAAGGCGGGCAAGGTCGTGAAGGCCGGGCGCGGGCGGGCCACCACCGCGACCGCGTAGCGCCCTTCGACAGGCTCAGGGTGAGCGGGCCCCCTTCCACGGTGAGCGGGCCTCCGAGAGCTGCCCTTCCCGTCACCGAGCAGCTCCACCC
>JAEZXM010000025.1 GCA_023419875.1 Pseudomonadota bacterium
CCTCCGTGCCCACGACGTACGCGACGCGGCCGAGGTCGGGCGCCGCCGCCTCGGCGACGGCCGCGAGCCGCGCGGCGCGCGCGGCGGCCGTCTCCTCCGGGAGCGCCGAAGGATCGCCGCCGCACGGCATGCTGGTGTCGAGGTGGAGCTTCGTGAAGCCCGCCCGCGCGTACGCATCGACGAGAGCTTCCGCGCGTGCGAGGGCCTCCTCGGCGGGCAGCCGCCGCCACGGGTTCGGCCCGAGGTGGTCGCCGCCCAGGACGAGCGCGGAGGGGTCGAGGCCCGCGCACGCCGCGAGCTCCCCCACGTACCGGCGGAACGCCAACGGGGTCATGCCGGTGTAGCCGCCCTCCTGGTTCACCTGGTTGCAGGTCGCCTCGACGAGGACCTCCTCGCCGAGCTCGCGGCCCAGGCGGAGCGCCGCCGTGAGGACGAGCGGGTGGGCCGAGCAGACCGAGGGCACCGAGGCCGCGCCCGCGCGCGCCGCCCGGGGGCAGAGCCGGGCGAGGACGGGACGGCTCACGAACGGGCCCCGGCGCCCGCGCCTGCGAGGAAGACCTCGATCTCGGCGCGCGTCGATGCCCCCTCCATCGGGCCCTTCTTCCGGACGGCCAGGGCGCCGCTCGCGTTGGCGAGGCGCAGCGCGCGCTCCGGCCCCAGGCCCTCGAGCCAGGCGGTGACGAAGGTCGCCCCGAAGCAGTCGCCGGCGCCGGTGGGATCGATCTCCTCCACCGGGTGGCCCGCCACCGAGAGGTCTCCGTCGGCGGCGTGCCAGCTCGCGCCCGCGGGCCCGCGCTTCAGCACCACCCCGCGGATCCCGCGCCCCAGGAGCTCGCGGACCGCCGCGCGCTCCTCCTGCGCCTTCGTGAAGAGGAGCAGCTCCGGGCCGCTCGGCAGGAAGAGATCGGCGCGGCCGAGCACGTGGTCGAGCGCCTCGCGCATCCCCGGGAGGCCCATGATCTCCTTGCGGCAGTTGGGATCGAACGAGACGGTGCCGCCGCGCGCCTTCACGCGCTCGATCGCGCCGCGGTTCAGCTCGACCAGGGCGGGGGAGGAGAGCGAGGAGCCCATCACGTGCAGGTGGGCGGCGCGGTCGAGGAGGGCGGAGGCGGCGGCGTCGAGCGCGATCTGCCCGCAGGCGGCGTGCTTGATGTTGAAGACGAAGTCCCGCTGGCCGTCGGGCCGGTAGCGCACGAACGCGCTGCCGGTCGGCACCTCCGGGTGGATGCGCACCGCGGAGACGTCCACGCCGTCCGCCCGCAGGCGGTCGAGGTTGACCCGACCGAAGTCGTCGTCCCCCACGCAGCTCACGATGCCGCAGGGGTGACCGAGCTTCCCGACCTGGTCGATGAAGATCGCGGGCGCGCCCGAGGGGAAGGGGCCCACGAGGCGGATCGGAGACCGGAACCCCTCACCCGGGTCCAGCGCCATGATCTCCACCAGCACTTCACCTATGGTCACGATCGGGCCGGCGGCGGCCATGCGTGCGCTCCCTGGGCGGCGATCGGCGGGGGGGCCGGCGACCGCGGCGGGCGGCGAGGCCGCGCGCCCTCGGCCGCTCCCGTGCGTGGACGCGCCCCTCGTCCACGGCGAAGAGAGACTGGTGCAGGAGGCACGCGCCGCCGAAGGCCGCCCCCTCCGGCCCGAGACGCGAGACCTCGATGCGTGGGACGGGGAGGCCCTCGAGGAGGTCCGCCTTCATCGCGGCCTCCACCCGGCCGGCCACCTGGGGATAGAGCGGCGCCACCGATCCCCCGAGCACGATCCGCCCCGGGGCGAGGACGTCGGTGATGGCCACGAGGCCGCGCGCGAGGTGATCGCCCCACTCGCGCGCGGTCCGGACGGCGGCCGCCTCTCCGGCGCGCAGCCCGGCGAGGAGACGCGGCAGGTCCGCGGAGCGCGGCCCCCCGTGGCCGCGGTACCGGGTGAGCACGGCATCCTTGCCGACGTGCCGCTCCAGCGGGGCGCCGGCGCCCGGGCGGCCGACGGGGATCTGGCCGAACTCGCCGGCGAAACCCGAGGCCCCGCGGTGGAGGCGCCCGTCGATCACCACGCCGCCGCCCGCGCCGTTCTCGACGAGCAGGAAGGCGACCGTGTCCGAGCGCGCGCCGTCGCCGAGGTACGTCGCGCCGAAGGCGAAGGCATTCGCGTCGTTCTCCACGCGGACCGGGACGTTTCCGAGGCGGCGTTCGAGCAGCGCCTGAACCGGCACGTTGCGCCAGCCGAGCATGAGGCCGTTCCGGACGACGCCGTCGCGGACCAGCGCCGGGACCGCCACGCACACACCGCGGAGCCGGGACCTCGGGAGGCCGAGGGAGACCATCGCCTCCTCCACCAGCTCCGCTGCGCGGGCGATGCCCGTCGCCGGCGGACGGGAGCGGGTGGGGTAGGCCACGGTGCGGCGCACGACCTCGCGGGCCGAGAGGTCCACCCCCACGGCCGTGAGGTGATCGACGCCGATCTCGACCCCCAGGAAGACGGCTCCCTCCGGGTGGAGCTCGATCACGATCCCGGGGCGCCCGGTCCGGCGCGCCGCCCGGTGGTCCGAGGGTACGGGCCTCTCGCGGGCGAGCCCGTCGGCCAGGAGGTCCGCGACGATGAACCCGATGCTCGACCGGTTCATGCCGAGGTGGCGGGAGAGATCGGCCCGGCTCTTCCCGCCCGCCCGGAACAGCGCATCGAGGGCGCGGATCTCGTTCAGGTACCGGATGGACCGGGGGGTGGCCAATTTGTTGCTTGTACCAGCCGAAAACGGAGCGGGTCAACGGTGCTTCGCGAACGAGAAGGGGAAGAGGGCGCTCGGCCCTCTTCCCCTTGGTTTCGGCCCTCGTGATCCGAGCGACTAGTACGCTTCCTTCATGTACTTCTGGACGTTCTCCGAGGTGACGACGATCGTCGGCTCGATGATGTTCTTCTCGAACTTCTCGCCCTGCAGGATCTTCTTGGCGAGGGCCACGGCGCGGCCGCCCATCGTGGGCAGGTAGGACATGGAGGCGCCGTAGAGCGGATCCTTGGCCGCCATCCGGGCGAAGGCGGACTTGGAGCCGCCCATGCCGGTGATGAACTGGATGTCCTTGCGGTTGGCGTTCTTGATGGCGGTGAGGGCGCCGACGGCGGACTCGTCGTCCTGCGAGAAGACGGCGTCGATCTTCGGGTAGGCGGGCAGGATGTTGGTCATCGCCTTGAGGCCGGCCTGCTGGTTGAACTCGCCGTCACCTTCGACGAGCACCTTGATCCCCGGGTAGCTCTTCTTCAGGACCTCCATGAAGCCGTTGTAACGCTGGAGGTCGATGGGGATGCCCACGTAGCTGCGCAGGATCGCGATCTGGCCCTTGCCCTTCAGGCGATCGCCGATGTACTTGGCCGCGTTCTTGCCGCACTGGGCGTTGTCGCCGCCGTAGAACAGCGTGTACTGGTCGCCCTCGACCGGCCGGTCGATGACCATGATCTTGGTGCCGGACTTGTAGATGTCCCGCACGATCGGCGTCATCAGGGTGCCGTTGCCGGGGAGGATGGCGATCATGTCGTACCCGCCGGCCCGGAACGTCTGCATGATGTTGAGCTGGTCGGCGTCGTCGACCGCGTTCTTCACCACGATCTCGAAGTTCTGCTTGTCCTTCGCGACCTCCTCGTTGATCGAGTCGAGCAGCTTCGCCTGCCAGGCGTTGTTCGCCGGCGGCAGCGAGACGGCGATCCGGAACTTCTTGTCCGCGGCCCGGGCCTGGGGAACGAGCACGAGGGCAGCGATCAGCGCAAGAACCATCTTCCTCATCATCTCTGGCTCCTCCTCGACAGGTTGTGCTGCGACGTCACTCCGACCTGATCAGGGACCGGCTCGAACGGCTCGACCGGGAGTGCAAGCGACCGACCTCCCGCCGCCCCGAGAGTTGCACCGTTCCCCGCACGCCGCAATGCTTCGACCGGCGCCGGGGCCCTTCCATTCAACGACCACCCACCCATGGTGGAGTCGGTCAAGCCGAACCCACCGCTTTGCTTACCGTGTGGGAGACCACACCCGCTCACCGCTCCCGACGCTGCAACAGCACCGCGAACAGGATGATCGACCCCTTCACTGCGTCTCGGAGGTAGGGGGAGATGTCCATCATGATCATCATGTTGCTGACGATGCCGAGGATGACGCATCCCACGACCGTCCCGACCATCCGGCCCCGGCCGCCGGCGAGCGAGGTCCCGCCCGCCACCACGGCGATGATCGCCTCGAACTCGTACAGGAACCCCTGGGTGGCCGCCGCCACCGCCTGCATGCGCGAGACCTCGATGATCGCGCCGATGCCGGTGCAGAACCCGACCAGCATGTAGGTGGCGATCCGGATCCGATCGACCTTGATCCCGGAGTAGCGGGCCGCGTTCTCGTTCCCACCCACCGCGAAGACGTACGAGCCGAACTTCGTCCGGGTGAGCAGGACGTGGAAGGCGATCGCCAGCACCAGCAGGATGAGGAACGGGTAGGGGATGAAGTAGAGCCTGCCGAAGCCGAGCACCGACGAGAAGCGCTCCACGCTGATGGTCGCGCCGCGACAGAAGTACATCACCAGCGAGCGGGCGATGATCCCCACCGCCAGCGTCACGATGAAGGGCGGGAGCATCGCCTTGGTGATGAGCATGCCGTTCGCGTACCCGAAGATCACCGCCACCGCGATGCAGGCGAGCACGGCCACCGGCATCGGGACGAGCGGGGTGCCGTCCGCGCCCGTCATCCGCATGAGCTGCACCAGGGCGGCGGCCGACGTGGCGAGCACCGGTCCGGAGGAGAGGTCGATGCCTCCCCCGATGATCACGAACGTCATCCCCAGGGCGATGATGCCGACCACCGAGGCGTTGGTGAGGACGGCCGACACGTTCCCGAGCTCGAGGAACCGTCCCCGCGTGACCAGACCGCAGGCGGCCACGATCGCCACGAAGACGACCAGGATGCTGTAGTCCTGCCAGATCCGCCGGACGAGATCGGCGAGTGGACGGCGGCTCTCCGCCCCGACCTCAAGCGCCTCCATGCTCACCTCCCGGACGCACGTCCGTCGCGCAGTACATGATCTTGGCCTCCGTCATCTCCGAGGCCGCCAGCTCGCCCGTGATCCGGCCCTCGTGCATCACCAGCACCCGCTGGCAGATGGAGAGGACCTCCGGCAGATCGGACGAGACGAGCACCACGCCGACGCCCTCGGCCGCGAGCTCCCGGATGATCCCGTAGATCTCCTGCCGCGCGCCCACGTCCACGCCGCGCGTCGGCTCGTCCATCACCAGCACCTTGGCGCCTCCCATGAGCCACTTCGCCAGCGCGACCTTCTGCTGGTTCCCGCCCGAGAGGCTGCTCACGAGCTGGTCCGGCCCGTTGCAGGCGATCCGGAGCCGGTCGATCATCCTCCGGCTGGCGTTCGCGGTCCGCCGCCGGCCCTTGAAGAAGCCGGAGGTCTTGAGCCACCGCACGAAGTTCGTGTTCTCGCGGATGTCGCGGCAGAGGACGAGCCCGGTCGCCTTGCGGTCCTCGGTGACGAACCCGAGGCCGAGGCGGATCGCGTCGATCGGGCTGCGAATCACGACCGGCTTCCCGTCCACGAGCACCGCCCCCGACCCAGCCTTCCGGATCCCGAACAGCGTCTCCATCACCTCGGTGCGCCCGGCGCCGACGAGCCCCGCGAAGCCCAGGATCTCCCCCCTTCTGACCTGGAAGGAGACGTTCTTGAGCAGGCCGTCCGAGAGGTTCCGCGCCTCCAGGCACACGGCCGAGGCGTCGCCCGAGAAGTCGGCGGATCGCGTGTCCTTCACCTCCCGGCCCACCATCAAGGTGGCCAGGTCGCGGGGCGTCACCTCGGAGACCTTCTTCGTCGCCACGAGGTTGCCGTCGCGGAGGACGGTGACACGGTGGCAGACCTCCCCGATCTCCTTGAGGCGATGGGAGATGTAGACCATCGAGATCCCGCGGGCGGAGAGCGCGGCGATGAGGTCGAAGAGGATCTTCGTCTCCTTGCCGGTGAGGACCGAGGTGGGCTCGTCCAGGATGAGGATGCCCACGTCGAAGGAGGTCGCCTTGGCGATCTCCACCATCTGCTTCTGCGCGATCTTGAGCTCGCGCACCTTGCGCCGCGGGTCGATCCGCTCGCCGAGCTTCTGGAGCTGCGCGGCGGCGGCCTCGTTCATCCGACGGAAGTCCACCAGGCCGGACCGGCGGCGGGGCTCGCGGCAGAGGAAGATGTTCTGAGCGACGGTGAGCTCGTCGAGGAGATTGAGCTCCTGGTGGATCATCGAGACGCCCAGCGCCTGCATCTCCCGCGGGTTGGCGCCCGGGGGCACGGGCGTCCCCTTGACCACCACCGTCCCGGCGTCCTGCTGGTGGATGCCGGCCAGGATCTTCATCAGGGTGGACTTGCCCGCGCCGTTCTCCCCGCAGAGCCCCATCACCTCCCCGCGCTCCACGGAGAAGTCCACGCCGTGGAGCACCTCGACCCCGGAGAAGCTCTTCCGGATCTCCTGCATGCGCAGGGAGGGCACGGGGCGCGCGACGTCCGAGCTGTCTTGCATGGCCACCGAGTCGATCATGGACGAGAACCGTGCGTCCGGGTAGGGCCTGGGGCTCCGCCGGATCCGTTCAGGTGTGCTTCTCCTCCAGCGCCAGCTTTCCCTTCTCCAGCCGGATCTGCTTCAGCTCCAGCGTGTACTCCTTCTCGTGCGTCGCGCACCCGACCGGCTTCTGCCGGATCAGAAACTCGATGCAGTTGTCGCAGCAGGTGCACCAGTCGATCTCGTCCTCCTTGCCCGCCTCCAGCTTCGCGGCCACGAACGGATCGGCGAGCGACTGCCGGCCGAGCGCCACCATGTCGCACACGCCCTCGCGGATGTTCTTGGCCGCCCAGTAGGCGAACGAGGACTCCTCGCGCCGCACGCCGCGGAAGGGGTTCTTCCCGTCACGGAACATCGAGTACGCGGACCCGATCACGGCGGTCTGCGGCTTCAGCACCTTGCGCAGCTCCTTCTGGAACCAGAAGTGCAGGTACGCATAGTCGGGGATCCGCTTGTCCGGCTGCGTGAGCGCCAGGGTGAGCGAGGGGTTGCCCGCCGACTGGATGACGTACTTCGCCCCGCGCGCCTCGAGGTTCTTCACGAGATCGTGGATCTCGGTGAGATCGATGACCGGTGAGTCCGGCGCCATCGTGCCCATGCCGCCGGGCAGGCCTTCCCACACCGAGATCTTGGAGCCGACGATGAACTTCGGGTCGTTGATCTCCTTGGCCACGCGCTCGTAGTACTCGTAGGCGAACCTGGTGCGGTTGCCCCAGGAGCCGCCGTACTTCCACTTGCGGTCATTGTACGGCCGGAGGAGCTGGGAGCCGAAGTAGCCGTGGCAGAGCTTCATATCCACGCCGTCGGCGCCGCAGTCGTGGGCCATCCTGGTGGCGAACACGAACCGGTCGAGGATGAAGTCCACCTCCTCGTCGCTGAGGAGCCGGCCCTCGTAGCCGGGGAAGGGCTTCACGCAGACGCGCTCGGAGAACGCGGGGTTCGAGAGCTCGCCCGAGTGGGTGAGCTGCCAGAGCATGATCGGCTTCGGGTTGATTGCCTTGACGTGCTTCACGAGCGCGGTGAGCGCCTGCTGGTTCTGCGGGAGCGCGGTGAGCTGGTGATCCCGGCCGCGGTTCTCGTCCACCACCGAGAGCGCCTCGACCACGATCACGCCCGCGTTGCCCCGGAACAGCCGCTCGTAGCGCCGGTAGGTGGTGGGCGTGGGGTTCCCGCCCGTGTCGGCGTCGCAGCCCTCCATCGCGTTGATGGCGATCCGGTTCGGGGCGGTGAGCGCTCCGATCCGGAGCGGGCTGAAGAGGATGGGATCCGTGGCCATTGTCGCTCCTTGCGCGCTACAGGTGGTTCAACCGTTCGCAGAACTCGAGGGTGACGCCGTTGGGGTCCTGGAAGAGGAGGACCCGGACGCCGAGCTCGGGCAGCTCGGTCGTGGGGAGCACGAACGGCACGCCCTTCGCCCGGAGCTCCCGCTCCGCCGCGGCCACCCCGTCCACCTGGAAGGCGAGGTGGCGCAGCCCGACGTCCGTCTCGCCGCGTTCCGGCCGGGGATTGTGGCCGCGGTAGTCGAACAGCTCGAGGCGGCGTCCGTCCGGCAGGGCGAAGTAGACGATGGTGAAGCCACGCTCCGGGACCGACTGGAGCCGCTGGAACCCGAGGGTGCGCTCGTAGAAGTCCACCGACGCCGGCATGTCGGCGACGTTGATCGAGACGTGCTCGATGCCCAGGATCTTCGTCTTCATGGCACACCTCGCTCGCGGCTCGTGCCGCCGTCCCGCGCGCCTACAGCAGCTCGCGCTTCCTCGCCTCCGGGCTCACGAACACCTTGATGAGGTCCTTGTTGGTGCGCAGCTCCTGGAGCGCCCACTCCAGCTCCTCGAGCGGCACCACCATCGAGAACATCGGCTTCGGGTCGATCCGGCCGTGCTCGATGAGGGTGATGGCATCGCTCCAGTCGTTGCCCACGCCGGCGCAGGAGGCGGTGACCTTCTTCTCGCGCAGCACGAGGTCGAAGGGCGCGATCGCCATCTTCTCCGTGTCGGCGGTGATGCCGAAGGCGGAGACCTGGCCGCCGGGACGGACCATCTGGAACGCCTGCTCGTAGGTGGCGATCGTGCCCACCGACTCGATCACGTAGTCGGCGCCCCGGCCGCCGGTGAGCCGCTTCACCTCGGCGACCGGATCGACCTCCTTCGGGTTGACGACGTGGTCGGCGCCCATCCGCCGCGCGATGTCGAGCCGCTTCTCGTTCGTCCCGATCACGATCACCGGGGCGCAGGCGCGAAGCCGCGCCAGCGCGCCGTGGAGGATGCCGAGCCCGCAGCCGATGACGGCGATCGAGCTCCCCAGCTCCGCGTTCATCGCCTTGGCCGAGTGGACGCAGCACGAGACCGGCTCGATGAACGCGCCCTCCATGAAGCTCAGCTTCTCGGGGATCTTGTGGATCTGGGTCCACGGCGCCTTCACGTACTCGGCGTAGGTGCCGTGGATGTGGATCCCGAGCTGGAGGAAGTCGGGGCAGAGCAGCTTCTGCCCCTTCTTGCAGTAGAAGCAGTGCCCGCAGCTCATGTTGATGTCGGCGGTGACCTTGTCGCCGACCTTCAGCCCCACCGCGTTCTTGCCCACCTGCTCGATCGTCCCGCAGGACTCGTGGCCGGGGATGAGGGGGAGCCGATCGGCGGAGTACTTGCCGGTGAAGATCGACCAGTCGGTCCCGCAGATCCCGGTGAGCTTCACCTTGACGAGCACCTCGTCGGGCCCGATCTCGGGGACCGGGACCGAGGTGATCTTCATCGAGTGGGGCTTCTCGAGGACCGCAGCCTTCATCGTCCTGGACATGGCTCTCTCCGTTCAGTTGAACAGGACGTCGTTGCGTCCCTCGTAGGGCTTCTCGATGATGAGCGGCTTCAGGAACTTGATCGTCTTGGTGATGCCGTCCTGGCGGCTCATCGTGACGTCCTCGTGCTCGTAGCTCATCACGTAGTCGTACCCAATCATCGACAGCTCGGTGATGACCTTCTTCCACGGCACCGTGCCCCAGCCCGGGATGCGGAAGCGGAACCCGCGGTCGAGCTTCTGCCAGTCGCCCTGGGGGATCATCCCGGAGCGCTTGATGTTGTGGGTGACGAGCTCGCCATCCTTGGCGTGCACGTGGAAGATCTTCCCGCGCAGCGTGTCGATGAAGTTCTCGACGTCGATGCCCAGGTAGATGAGGTTGGCCGGGTCGAAGTTGAACCCGAACTCCTTGCGGTTCCCCATCAGCTCGACCGCGCGGACGGCGGTGCCGATGTCGTAGACGAGCTGGTTCGGGTGCGGCTCGTGGGCGAACTTCACGCCGTACTCACCGTACCTGTCGAGGATCCGGCCCCAGCGCTCCACGAACTCCTGCTCCATGTCGGCCCAGCCCTTGGAGTAGGGGAAAGGGAAGAACCGGCCGAAGTTCTCGCAGCCCACGAATCCACACACCACCGGGACGCCGAGGGCGTTGGCGGCCTGGGCGGTCTTGACCATCCGCTCCGAGCCGAAGCGGATCTTCTCCTCCTTGGTCCCCTTGCAGAAGGCGTCGGTGTCCTTGCCGTAGGGGCCGAGGACGAGCTGGCTCTCGGTGTGGTTGGAGAGCGCCGAGATGATGAGCCCGTGGTCCTTCACCATCTTCTGCAGCTTGGCGGCGGCCCCGCCCTTCACGATCGCCTCGATGTCGAGGTGCGGGTTCTCGGAGAATGCGGGCAGCTCCACCGCCTCGTAGCCGTAGGACGCGGCCATCTTGCAGACGTCTTCCAGCTTCTGGTCGAGGTAGGTCGCGGAGAAGAGTCCGATCTTCATGAGATTCCTCCTTTGGTTTGAGCGCGTTCTAGACCCCGGAATCGAGGAGCATCTGGCAGGCGACGGCCTGGTCCACCCGGATCCGCTCGAACACGGGCGCGAGGCGGGCATAGACCCGCGCCGCGTCCGGCCGCGGCTCGTGCACGGCCTCCGGCACGTGCGCCGCGTCCACCCGCGAGAAGTCCCGCCACAGCCCGACGCCCACCGCGGCCACGGCCGCCGCGCCCAGCGAGGCCGCGTCCTGGTCCACGTTGGTCTTCACGATCCGCATGCCGTAGACGTCGGCGAAGATCTGCCGCCACAGGGCGCTCCGCGCGCCGCCGCCGACGAGCAGCATCTCCTCGTCGAGGCGGACGCAGCCGCGGAGGATCGCCAGGGCGGCCCCGAGGTTCAGGGCCACGCCCTCCATGACGGCCCGGACGAGATCGTCGCGCGTGTGCCGGAGGTCGAGGCCGGTGAAGCCGCCGCGGAGGTTCGGGCTCGGCTCCTGCGAGCTGCCGCCCGCGAGGCTCGGGTTGAAGAGGAGCCGGTTCGCGCCGACCGGCGACCGGGCGGCCATCTCGTTCATCACCTCGTACGGCTCGCGGCCGCCGAGGTCCGCGGCCCGCAGCCCGAGCAGCGCGTCGCGGGCCCAGCGGAAGGAGCTCCCGCCGGCGAAGATGCTCACCGCCGAGGTGAAGAGCTCGGGCACCACGTGGGCGAAGACGTACGGCTTCTTCACCGGGTCGAGCACGGGCGCGCGCGACGAGACGGCGATCCACGAGGAGGAGCCGAGCGAGGTGTAGACGCGCCCGTCGGCCAGGTTCCGCGCCCCGAGCGCCATGCAGGAGTTGTCCACCCCACCGCACACGACGGGCAGGCCCTCGCGCAGGCCGAGGAGGGTGGCGGCCTGGCGCGAGAGCCCGCCCACGATCGCGGTCGAGGGGAGGATCTCGGGGTAGAGCTCGCGCCGGAGCCCGCTCGCGGCCACGAACTCGTCAGCGTAGGCCCAGCGCGCGAGGTCGTACACGCCCGAGCCCGAGGCGTAGGAGTGGTCCGTGACCGCGCGCCCGGTGAGCCGGAGGTTGACCCAGTCCTTCGAGCCGAGGAGCCACCGGGCCTTGCGGAGCATCTCCGGCTCCTCGTCCCGGTACCACATGGCCTTGAAGACCGCGTAGCACTCGGCCGGGAAGCCGTTGCCCGTGGTCATGTACCAGCGCTCGCGGTCCACACGGCCGAAGAAGACCTTCGTCTGCGCGACGGCGCGGGTGTCGGACCAGATCGGCGTCCACTCGCGGAGGAGCGCGCCGGAGGCGTCCACCGGGACCACGCCCAGGCTCTGCCCGGAGAGGGCGAGTCCCTCGACCGCGCCCGCGTCGGCTCCTTCGAGGAGCCGGCGGGTGGCCTCGACGATGGCCCGCCACCAGTCGTCCGGCCGCTGCTCGTGCCATCCGCCGGCCGGGTAGCGGGTCTCGTAGGGCAGGAAGACGCTGCGGAGGCACGCGCCGTCCTCGGCGTGGAGCGACGCCTTCGCCCCGCCGGTGCCGAGATCGTACGCGATGATCCGCCCTGCAGGCATCGCCGCTCCTCTAGGCCACGCTCTCGGTGCGCTTCCCCGCGCGCGCCTCGGCCTCGGTCGTCACCTCCACGCCGCCGCCTGGCCGGGCGCCGCACTCGCGGAGGATCTCGATCGAGGAGTCGAGGTTGATCCCGAACCGCGTGACGCCCATGCGCAGCATGGCCACCACCGTCTCGAGATCGCGGATCGCACCGGCCGCCTTCACCTGGATCTTCCCGGCGACGAACGAGGTGATGAGGCGGACGGTCCCGAGCGTGGCGCCGCTCGGCGCCCAGCCGGTCGACGTCTTCACGAAGGCAGCGCGAGCCTCGACGGCGAGCTCGCAGGCGCGCCGGATCTCGTCCTGGGTGAGGTGGTGAACCTCCAGGATCACCTTCACCGGCCGGTCGCCGGCCGCATCGACCACGGCCCGGATCTCGTCCCGCACGTAGGCGTCGGCGCCGGACCGGAGCTTGCCGACGTTGATCACCATGTCGAGCTCCTGCACGCCGTCGGCGACGAGGGCCCGGGCCTCCGCCACCTTCGCCGCGGTGGTGTGCCCGCCCGAGGGGAAGCCGACCGGTGCCCCGATGAGGATGTCCCGCTCGCCCTCGAGCAAGGCGCGGAGGAACGGGACCCAGGCGGGCAGGACGTGCACCGCGACGAACCGGTGCTCCTTCGCCCGCTGGACCATCTCCCGGATCTCGCGCTCGCCGTGCTGCGCGCGCACCGCGCTGATGTCCACGATCCGCGCCAGGCTCCTGGGGGTGAGCAGCATCGATGGTCTCCTTCAACTCGCCCGGCTCGGGCGCTGCAGCGTGCGGACGCTGTACTCGTACCGGCTCGCCACGATGTGCAGCTCGGCGCGCTCCGCCGGCCGGCCGCGGGCGGAGGTGATCCGCCGCACGACGAGGAGCGGCGCTCCCGCGGCGATCCGGAGCTTCTTCGCCTCCTCGCGGGTGGCGGCGCGGGCGGAGATGAAGTCCGTGGCCGCCTCGATCCGGAGCGCGTACTCCGACTCGAGGAATGCGTAGAGGGACTGGATCCGGTCCGCCTTCTCCTCGATCCCCGGCGCCAGGTCGGGGAGGAGGTGGTTGTCCATGATCGCGATCGGCTTCCCGTTCGCGAGCGCCAGCCGGTGGATGTGAACGAGGGGGCTCCCGGCCGGCACGTCGAGGTCCGAGGCCAGCGAGGAGGTGGCGGAGACCGCGCCCACCTTCACCTCGCGGTAGCTCACCTCGAACCCCTGCTCGCGGAGGGTCTCGGAGAAGGAGGTCACGAAGTGCAGCCGCTGGACGGCCCGGAAGTCGAGGATCTCGGTGCCGCGCCCGCGGCGAACCACCAGGAAGCCGTCGTCGATCAGCATCTCGACCGACTTGCGCACCGTCGTGCGGCTCACGCCCAGGAGCCGCCCCAGCTCCGGCTCCGGCGGGAGGAACGCGCCCACCGGGTACTCGTGGTCCTCGATCCGGCGGCGCAGCACCTCGTAGACCCGGAGGTACTCCGGCATCCGCCGCGCCAGCGCGACGGCGGCGAGGGGACGGCGGGTGACGCTCTGAGAGGATGACGTCATGATGTCCAGACGTCTCGAACTCTAGCGCCGCCCGGGAGAGGCTGTCAAAGGACCCCGGCCGGGGCCGGGCGGGGCGAGGGTTCGCGCCCGCCCGCCCGCTCAGCCGATGGAGACCCGGGTCCCGGTGGCCGCGGAGCGGATGCCCGCGTCGAGGACCTCGGCGTTGCGCATCCCGTCGTACAGGGTGGGATCGATCTTCTTCCCGTTCACGACGGCCTCGAGGAAGTCCACCACCCCGTGCACGAACTCGTGCTCGTAGCCGATCGTGTGGCCCGGCGGCCACCAGTTGGCGATGTAGTCGTGCGACCCCTCGGTGGCGAGGATGGTGCGGAAGCCCTGCGCATACTCCGGGTCGCCGGCGGAGAAGAACTGGAGCTCGTTCATGCGCTCGAAGTCGAAGGCGATGCTGCCCTTCTCGCCGTAGATCTCGAACGTGTTGTAGTTCTTCCGCCCCGGCGCGAACCGGGTGACCTCGAACGAGCCCAGCGCCCCGTTGGCGAACTCGGCCACCATGAACGACGCGTCCTCGACGGTGACCTTGCCCCGGCCCGCCGCCTCGCCCGCCTTCGCGGTGAACGTCCCCGCGGCGGCGCCCGGGAGCGGTCGCTCGGAGACGAACTGGCTGGTCATGCCGGTGACCGACCGGATCTCGCCGACCAGGTAGCGCGCGAGATCCACGCTGTGCGACCCGAGATCCCCGTGCGGACCGTACCCGGCGGTCTCCTTCTGGAGGTGCCACGTGAGCGGGAAGCTCGGGTCCACGATCCACGACTGGAGGTAGGCGCCGCGCCAGTGGAAGATGCGCCCCACCTTGCCCTCGTCGATGAGCCGCTTCGCGAGGCGGACCGCCGGGACGCGCCGGTAGTTGTGGTTGAGGAAGTGCTTCACCCCGGCCTTCTCGACGGCCTCGTACATCTCCTTCGCCTGGGCGAAGGTGAGCGCGATCGGCTTCTCGCAGAAGACGTGCTTCCCGGCCTTCGCCGCCTCGAGGACGATCGGGTGGTGGAGGTGGGTCGGGGTGGAGACGTCGACGATGTCCACGTCGTCGCTCCGGACCGCCTTCTTCCAGTCGGTCTCGGTCCGCTCCCAGCCCCATCGCGAGGCGAACTCCCGGAGCGACGCCTCGTTCCGGCCGCAGGCGACCTTCAGGACCGGCTCGGCGGCGACGTCGAAGAAGTACTTCGCCTGGCGCCACGCGTTGCTGTGCGCCTTGCCCATGAAGTTGTGCCCGATGAGGGCCACGTTCAATTTGCCGAGCTTTTTCATGGCGCCCTCCCGCTCAGCCGACGATCGCCGCGATGCGCTTCAGCTCCTTGACGCTCTTCGCCACCGCCGCGTCCTCGTCGTCCTCGTAGTCGGGGTGGAGGAAGTCGATCTCCATCGCCAGGAAGCCCTTGTAGCCGGCCTCCTTGAGGAGCTTCGCGAGCGCGAGGTTGTCCACGTAGCCGTCGCCCGTCGGCGTCGAGGCGAAGAAGTGCCAGTTCTTCACCGACACGCCCTTCATCGGCTTGAGGTCCTTCACGTGCGTCGCGAAGGTGTGCTTCGCGAGCTTCTTCATCCCCTCCACCGGATCGTCCTGCACGCGCATGAAGTTGCCGGTGTCGAAGTTGATGCCGAAGTACGGCGAGCCCACGTCCTGGATGAGCTTCAGCATCTCGTCGGAGTCGAAGTCGATGTGGTTCTCGTCGGCGATCTTCACCCCGGCCTTCTCCGCCACCTTGGCCGCCTTCTGGAACTGGCGCGTGAGCTTCTCCAGCATCGGCCCGTGCGGCTCGTTGCGGAACATGAGGCTCGCCCCGCACACGCGCATCACGTCGGCCCCGATCGCCTTCGCGTACTCGATCGACTTCAGCATGTCGTCGAACGCCTTCTCGTTCCGGCCGCCCTCGAGGCCGTCGGGGTGGCCCCAGGCGTAGACGCGATCGAGCTTGGCGGCGTCGAGCCGGCCCTTCACCTCCGAGAGGTAGCTCGCGTCGAACCGCGGGAGGAAGCAGGACTCCAGCGATACGCCGTCCACGCCCAGCTCCTTGGCGCGGTCGATGAACTGCTCCAGGGTCATCGTCCGGGGCGGCTTCTTCTGGTCGTCGTACACCTCGCCGAACATGCGGTGGTAGCAGTAGCTGTCGATCCCGACCTTCATTTCGGTCCTCCTTGGGCTCGCGCCGGTTCCGGACGTCCTTCGCGCAGGCGACGCGCGCGTCCGGGAGCTTACTCCAACGACTGCGGCAATCTATCCCGAATCCGCCAATAAAACGACACGGCTCGACAGTATATGGGCAACCCTGCAGGTATATGAACAAGGATACGACCCCCAGTCAGGAGGCGGACTTGGCCCCGTTTGCGGGTAACACCGCTCGACCGCGGCCCCCGGTGGGTTTCTGTCGACCCTCTGCAGTTGACCCGGGGTGGAAACCCCACTCCCAAGCTCGCGGGATCAGGGGCCCTGGGGGCAGGCGAACCCGGTACGGGGCGTGCAGCCCGAGCCGCTCGAAGCGTTCGACAGGCAACGGACCGGGGAGACAGCCATGAGGAGAGCGCTGCGGTTCCGCACGAGGATCCTGATCGCGTGCGCGGTGGCCCTCGCGCTGATGTTCGTCATCGGCGCGGTCGGCTACCGCACCGCGGCAAGCCTCACGCGCCACCTCGACCAGTTCACCGGCACGCGGCTCCCCGGCCTCGATGCGCTCTGGTCCGCGAGCGAGGCGGTGACCGACGCCGCCCGTCACCTCAACGCGCTCCTGCTCCCGAACGCCGACGCGGAGGCGCGGCACGCGTCCAAGGCGGCGTTCTCCGACGCGCTGCAGCGCGTGGACGACGCCACCTTCCGGTTCAGCCCGCTCCCGCAGGACGTCGAGACCATCCGCCTGTGGGGGGACGCGACCCAGAAGATCGCCGCCTGGCGCGCGCTCTCCTCGAAGCTCGTGGTGATCGCGGCGACGGACTCCTCGGAGTTCCTCCGGGAGGGGACGCGGCAGGCGGGCCTCCTCGCCGAGACGCGCGCCGCGGGCGCGGAGCTCGACGAGGCGCTCCGCAAGGTGCGGGAGCAGACCGCGAAGGACGCCGCACGCACGACCGCCGAAGGAAACGCCGCCAGCCTGCGCGCGACCTGGGCCGCCCTCGCCGCGCTCCTCGGCGGGACGGCGCTGATGCTGGTGCTCGGCCTGCGGCTCGCACGGACGATCGGGCGCGCCCTGTCCTCGCTCGCCACGGAGGCGGGCAAGCTTCGCGACGCCGTGGCCGCGGGCGAGCTCGGCATCCGCGGCGACGCCGCCGGCCAGGACCCGGAGTTCCGGCCCATCGTCGAGGGCATGAACGCGACCATGGACGCGTTCGAGCAGCCCATGCGGCTGACCGTGGACTGCATCACCCGCATCGGCAAGGGCGACATCCCGGAGAAGATCGGCGGCGAGTACCGCGGGGACTTCGCGCTGATCCAGGAGAGCCTGAACGACTGCATCGACTCGGTGTACGGGCTCCTCGACGACGTGGCCACGCTGGCGCACGCGGGGACGGAGGGCCGCCTGGAGGTCCGGGCCGATCCGTCCCGGCACCACGGCGACTTCCGCTCCGTCATCGAGGGCATCAACGCGACGCTGGACGCCTTCGTCGGCCCGCTCGACCAGGCGGCCCAGGCCGTGGCCCGGATCGCGCGCGGCGAGATCCCGCCGCCCATCACCGCCGAGTGGCGCGGGAGCTTCGCCACCCTGCGGGACAACCTGAACACCGCCTCCGCATCCCTGCACGGCGTCATCGAGGAGACGAACGCGATGACCGGCGCCCAGGCCGCCGGGGACCTCGAGGTGTACATCCCGGTCGAGCGGTTCGAGGGCGCCTACCGGACCCTCGCACAAGGGGTGAACGCCGGCGTCGAGATCCACGTCACCAACCTGCTCCGGATCCTGGACATCCTCGCCGCCTGGGCGAAGGGGGACTTCCGCCCGACGCTGCCCCCGCTGCCGGGCAAGCAGGTCGTCCTGAACCAGCGCATGGACCTCCTGCGCGAGAACCTCCGGAGGATCGCGACCGAGGTGCAGGGGCTCGTCGCGTCGGCGCAGGCGGGGAACCTCGGCGCGCGCGCGAACGCCGGCGCCCTGGACGGCGAGTGGGCCCGCATCGCCGAAGGGCTCAACGACACCCTGGCGGCCCTGGCCGCGCCGGTGGAGGAGGCCTCGACCGTACTCCAGGCGCTGGCCCAGCGCGACCTCCGGGCCCGCGTCGCGGGCGAGTTCCGCGGGGACCACGCGCGCATCCGCGACGCGGTGAACGGGACCGCGGCCGCCCTGGAGGAGGCGATGGTCCAGGTCGCCGCCGCGGTCGAGCAGGTGTCCGGCGCGGCGACCCAGATCGCGTCCTCGTCCCAGGCCGTCGCCTCCGGCGCGTCCGAGCAGGCCGCCTCGCTCCAGCAGACCGCCTCGTCCATCGAATCGGTCTCCGGCATGATCAGCGTCTCCGCCTCCAACGCGCAGCAGGCGAGCGCCCTCGCCATCGCCGCCCGCACCGCCGCCGCGGACGGCTCCTCGGCGGTGGACCAGCTCCGGACCAGCATGGAGAAGATCAAGCGCTCGGCCCAGGGGACCGGACAGATCATCCGGGACGTCTCGGAGATCGCCTTCCAGACCAACCTGCTCGCCCTGAACGCCGCGGTGGAGGCGGCCCGGGCCGGCGAGGCCGGGCGCGGATTCGCCGTGGTCGCCGAGGAGGTCCGGTCCCTGGCGCGGCGCGCCAAGGAGGCTGCCACCAAGACGGAGGTGCTCATCCACCAGTCGGTGAAGGAGGCAGGGGAGGGCGAGGCGGCGGCGCGGCTCGTCGAGGGCAAGCTGGGCGAGATCGTCCAGGGGGTCTCGAAGGTGACCGACATCATCGGCGAGATCGCCGCCGCGGCGTCCGAGCAGGCCCACGGCATGGAGCAGGTGAACGGCGCGGTCGGGGAGATGGACCGCGTCACCCAGCAGAACGCGGCGAGCGCGGAGGAGTCCTCGTCGGCGGCCTCCGAGCTCTCGGGGCAGGCGGAGGAGCTCGCCGCGATGGTCGCCACGTTCCAGCTCTCGGAGAGGACGCTCCCGGAAGGTCCGCGCCGCGGCCGGCTCGAGGGGCGGGTCGCCTCGCCCGTCGAGGGGCGCCGTCCTTCGCCGACGCCGCCCAGGCTTCCTTCGCCGGAGGAGGTCTTCCCCATGGACGATCCGCAGGCGCTGCGGGAGTTCTGACCAGGGAGCGGAGCCCCTCGTGAAGACGATCCGCC
>JAEZXM010000052.1 GCA_023419875.1 Pseudomonadota bacterium
CGCGAAGGCCGAGCCGGCCCGCCCGGCGCCCAAACCCCGGACGGAGAAGAAGCGCGAGCCGCCCGCCCGCGCCGAGCGCGTCGCCCGCCGCCAGGAAGCCGCGCCCGCGCCTGCACGCCCGGCCCGCAAGAGCAACGACGTCCTCGATTTCGACTCGGGCGACGACGCCGCCCTCGCCGAGGCGCTCGGAGGAGGCGGGAAGGGGAGCGGGCGGAGCGTGTACGTGCCGCCCGCGCCGGGCGGCGGAAGCGCGCTCCCGGAGCGGGTCACCGACTCGCAGGTGAACGAGACCATCCTGACGCGCGTCTCCGCCCTGCAGCAGTGCCTCGCGGACAACAAGTCGGGCTCGAGCGGCGTGCTCAAGATGCGCTGGAGCATCTCCCCGGACGGCGGCGTGCAGAACCTCCGGAACGTCACGCCCGAGACCGCGAACACGCCGTTCGCACAGTGCGTGACGGGCGTCATCCGGGGCCTGCGGTTCCCGAAGACGCAGCTGGGGCGGCAGGACGTGACGTTCCCGTTCAAGTTCTGACGGGAACGGGCCGCGGGCATCAGGCCTCGACGAGGCGCGCACGCGCGGCGGATCCTTGGCTTGACCCGCCCCACCGCCGCTGACAATGTTCAGGCCGCCGGCGCTCCACTGCCGGACCGAGGCGACGTGACCTTCGAGATCCGCGCTCCCGCCGCCCGCGAGGAGTACCAGCCCCTGGAACGGATGGGCGCGGCGGAGCTGGAGCAGCTCCGGCTGCTCCTGCGCGGCGGCTCGGTGATCGACTGGATGCGCCTCGACTTCCGGTCGGCGCACCAGGTGGACGACTTCCTCCGCCTGAACCTGTTCGATCTCGAGGATCCTCGCGACGTCCGCCGCCTGCGCGCCATCCTCGCCCAGGCGGTGGAGTACCTCCGCGGCGCGTTCGGGTACCAGGTGGCGAGCCCGGTGGCGCACCCCGACGACCTCCGCACCCTGTTCCTCCTCGCCTCGGGGGTGGTCGAGCCGCACAAGTACCGCCGCATCGCCTGCGTGGTCCTGAAGGTGATGCACATCATCCACCACCTCGAGGCGCGGGAGCTGGTGTTCCGGACCGCGATCCGAGAGGCCGACCTCGCGGCGCAGATCCATCGGCGCGTGATGGCCGAGGCGGCGCGGATGAAGGAAGGCGGCTTCCCGCTCGTGGAGTTCATCGGCTCGTCCAAGAGCCGGGGGTCGCTCATCACCAAGCTGCTCGCAAAGAAAGACTCGCTGGCGGCGCAGGTGTTCGACCGCGTCCGCTTCCGGATCGTCACCGAGCGGCGCGATCAGATCGCGCCGGTGGTCCAGTGCCTCGCCCGGCGGCTCTTTCCTGTCAGCTACGCGGTCCCTGGGCAGACGCAGAACAACCTCATCCACTTCCAGGACCTGCTCGCCGAGCATCCGCGCGGCCCGGAGATCGCCGCCGAGCTCCAGCTCCCACCGGATCTGGAGCGGCGAGACGTGGGGCAGCGGAACGTCTTCAGCGCCCCGGACTACCGGGCCCTGAACTTCGTCGTGGACGTGC
The DNA here is from genome assembly GCA_023419875.1 of Pseudomonadota bacterium. Lineage (GTDB taxonomy): Bacteria > Myxococcota > Myxococcia > Myxococcales > Anaeromyxobacteraceae > Anaeromyxobacter. Next base: position 1,536 of record JAEZXM010000052.1, read on the forward strand.
CGGTGCGGATCGACGATTTCGTGGCGCCCGACGACCCGGTGCTCGAGGAGCTCGGGCGCATCGTCTTCTGCCTGGTCGAGTTCCAGGTCTTCGACCGCCACACCGCCGAGGTGAACGAGCAGGGCGACTCCTCGCACGCGCGGTACAAGCGCCGCCAGCACCAGGAGGTGCTCCGGCGGCTGTCGCGAGGACTGGTCGTCCCCCGGCGCAGGAAGCGAGGTGAGCCGTGACGGATCCGGAGAAGCCTACTCCGCAGGACCTGGGCCAGGTGGTGGTCCGCGGTACCTGCCAGGTGTGTGGCGCCGTGGGGCCGGTGATCGCCGTCCCCGGCGCCCCACCACCGAACGCGTTCTGCCCGCGGTGCGCGATCGAGTACGGGCAGACGGCATTGGATCCCGAGGGCGAAGGGCTCGGCGGGGACTGAAGAGTCGTGGTCGATGTCCGGGCCCAGGCGCAATGTCGAGCTGAAGTGCCGGTGTCGCGACCTCGAGGCGGTGCGCCGCCGGGCTGAGGCGGCCGGCGCGCGCGACGCGGGCGTGCTCGTGCAGCGGGACACGTTCTACGGCGCGGGACGGGCCCGATTGAAGCTCCGGGTGATCGAGGGCGCGCGCGCGGAGCTCATCAGCTACGAGCGGCCGGACGAGGAGGGGCCGCGGACGAGCCGTTACCGGATCGCGCCGGTGGAGCGCCCGGACGAGCTGGGCGCGGTGCTCGCCCACGCGCTCGGGGTGACCGGAGAGGTCCGCAAGCGCCGCCGGCTCCGGCTCCTGCGCAACACGCGCATCCACCTCGACGAGGTGGAAGGGCTCGGGCACTTCGTGGAGCTCGAGACGGTGCTCGGCGATGGCTCCGAGGCGGAGGGCCGGAGGGAGCTGGACGAGATCGCCGCCGCGCTCGGGCTCGAGGACGAGGAGCGCGTGGCGGTGGCGTACGTGGAGCTCTTGCGGGCCACGACCTCCTCGTGACGCCTACCCCGCCGCCGCCGCGAACGATACCGAGTCCACCCCGTCCGTCCACTGCTCGTAGTGGAGCAGCGTCGGCCGCACGCCCCTCGCGCGCAGGGCGGCCTAGATGGGGGCGATCCCGCAGAGCCGGCGGCGGTGGTCCTCGCGGGTCGCCTCGCGGTGGAAGGCGTCCGCGTCGCCGCTGCAGAGCTCCGCGAGCGTCCGGCGATCCTCGGCGGCGAGGTCGGCGAGCTCTCGCGCCGACGCCGGGCGGTCGTCGCCGTACTGCGGCCCCACGTGCGCGAGATCCGCGCCGGCGACGTAGCAGACCCGCCGGCCCGCGACCGCACGCCGGAGCGCCTCGAGGAAGCGGGCGGTGGCGGCGCCGGGATCCGGGTGGTCGGTGATGCTGGAGCAGAGCACCGGCAGGACCGTGAACGGACGCCGGACGAGGTGCCGGAGGACGACGAGCTGCAGCTCGACGGAGTGCTCGTCACGATGGGCGAGCTCGTCGTCCAGGACCTCCGCCTCGCCGAGCTCGGCGACCAGGCGATCGGCGAGCGCGCGGTCCGTGGGGACGGAGCCGAGGGGGGTGTCGTGATCGAGCCGCGTGAGGGTGAAGAGGTGCGCCGGCGTCACGTGGGCGGTGCCGAAGACGACGAACAGGTCGGCGTAGGTCTGCGCGAGCGCGCGGTACGCGTGGGCGTACCCCGCGGCCCCGCGGGCGTAGTCGATGTGCGGGGCCACGATGAGGCGGACCGGCGCGGCGGGGAGCGCGCCGGCGCCGGCGTCCAGGGCGAGCCAGCCTTCGAGCGCCGTGCGCAGCTCGGACGGGTCGGCCGGGTAGACGGACCCGGCGCAGGAAGGCGGGCGAGCCGGCTGGGCGCGGTACTCGCGCAGGGAGCGGAGGCGCTGGGCCTCGCGCGTGGGGCCCTCGAGGAACCCGGCCTCGGCGAGGGCGTCGAGGAGCGCGGTCAGCTCCGCCGAGCCCAGCGAGGCGCCGCTCGTCTTCGCGTGCTGGAGCAGCTCTGCCGCCGTCCGCGACCCGTCGAGCTGCGCGGCGACCCAGAAGGCGCCCGGGGAGAGGCCCAGCCCCTCGCCGGCGATGCCGCTCGGGTCGCGCAGGATCATGAGCGTCTCGCCGTCCTCGCAGGTGATCTCCTGCGACTCGCAGGGGATCAGGCGGGGGCGGAAGGAGGAGGGCATTGAGGGACTGTAATCAGCTCAGCGCTTGTTGCGCCGCCGCAGTGATCGAACGGGGGCTGCGCCCCCGCCCCGCCGGCCCAGCCGTCGGGGCCCCACCCCTGCTTCGCAGGGGCCCCCTCCCGCTATCGCTTGTTGCGCCGCCGCGCCTTCTTTCGCGCCTGGCGCTCGGCTTTCCGCTTCTTGTTCCGAGCGTCGCGATCCTTTCGAGACTCTACCTGGATCGGCTCGGGCGCGTAGCCCATGAGCCGCGCGCGGGCCATCGCGCCGGCGGTCGCCGGCGGGGTGTACCCCTTCGGCAGGCCGGCCGCCTGCGCGGCCATCCGGGGATCGACGCCCCCATGCATCGCCCGCTCGACGGCCGCGGCGTCGGGGCCGAGCACGTCCTCCATGCCCTTGCCCTGCAGCTTGCGGAGCTGCATGAGCTGCTTCACGCCCGGGAGGCGGGCGAGCAGGCCGGGGGCATCGCCGATCTGCTTCATCACGCCGCGCATCGCCCCGTACTGCTTGAGGAGGTCGCGGACGTCCTTCTCGGTCCGGCCCGACCCCTTCGCGATGCGCTTCATGCGGCCGTCGGTGATCGAGTCCGGGCGCTGGCGCTCGGACGGGGTCATCGAGTCCACCATCGCCACGATCCGCGTGAGCGCCGTGTCGTCGAACTGGAAGTTCTCGGGTAGCTCGCCGAAGAGCGGGAACTTCTCCATGAGCTCGCCGAGCGGGCCCATCTTCCGCACCAGGCGGATCTGGTTCACGAAGTCCTCGAGCGTGAACTGGCCCGAGAGGATCTTCTCCGCGTCCGCCTCGGCCTGCTCCTCGTCGACGTGCTGCTCGAAGTCCTTGACCAGGCCGACGATGTCGCCGAACCCGAGGATGCGCGACGCCAGGCCTTCGGGCCGGAACTCCTCGAGCCGGTCGAGCGACTCGCCCATCCCGAGGAACTTGATGGGCTTCCCCGTGACCTCCTTGATGGAGAGGGCCGCGCCGCCGCGGGCGTCGCCGTCGAGCTTGGTGAGGATGAAGCCGTCGATCGAAAGGCGGCGGTCGAACTCGGCCGCGGTCTTGACCGCGTCCTGGCCGATCATCGCGTCGGCGACGAGGAGCACGTTCTCCGGCGCGACCGCCCGCCGGATCTCCTCGAGCTCGACCATCAGCTCCTCGTCGATCGCCAGCCGGCCCGCGGTGTCGTAGACGACGACGTCTCGCCGGTCCCGCTGCGCGGCCTCCAGGGCGCGGCGGCAGAGCTCGGGTGGCGACAGGCCCGCCTCGTGGAAGACCGGGACCCCGAGCTGACCGCCGAGGATCTGGAGCTGGTCCACCGCGGCGGGGCGGTAGACGTCGGCGGCGACGAGGAGCGGCTTCTTGCCCTCGGCGAGGTAGCGGTTGGCGATCTTGCCGGCGGTGGTCGTCTTCCCGGAACCCTGGAGACCGATCATCATGACGCCCGTGGGGCGGCCCTTGGCGGCGGCGCGGAGCGACGTGTCCACCGGGCCCATGAGGGCCTCGAGCTCGTCGTGGCAGATCTTGACGAAGTGGTCCTGCGGGGTGACGCGCAGGAGCCCCTTCTCGGTGCGGACGCGGATGTCCACCACCTCGCCGACCGCCTTCTCCCGCACCCGGGAGACGAACCGCTTCACCACCTCGAACGAGACGTCCGCCTCGAGGAGGGACACGCGGATGTCGCGGAGCGCCTCGTCCACGACGTCGGCGGTGATCTCGGCGCGGCCCTGGAGCTTGTTCCGGGCCGCCTTGAAGCCTTTGCTGACCGTCTCGAGCACGTTGGGGTCCTAGGGGTGGTACGGAGGCTGCGCTCACGCGGCGTGCGGGCGCCGGCCGCGCTCCCGGGCCGGGCCCGCGCTTATAACACGCCCATGTTAAGGTTTCCGCTCATGGAAGAAGGCCCGCGGTTCTTCACCATCGAGGAGGCGAACGGGCTGGTCGGGGCCCTGCAGATCGAGTTCGGCCGGGTGGCGCGGATCCGCGCGGAGCTGCAGCCGCTCATCGAATCGTTCGGGGCCGACCTGGCGCTGGAGCTCCTCCAGGAGCGCGGCGCGCCTCCGGTCGGGAGGGAGGAGGACGCTCGCCGGCTGGTCGCCCTCGCGGGCGAGATCACCGGCGCGGTCGAGCGGATCAACGCGATGGGGTGCCTGGTGAAGGACCTCGAGAAGGGCCTGGTGGACTTCTACGCCGTGCAGGACGACGAGCCCGTGTTCCTCTGCTGGCAGTTCGGGGAGCCGGCGGTCGCGCACTGGCACGGCCTGGATGAGGGGTTCGCGGGGCGCCGGCCGATCGAGGGCGTCGAGGTCCGGCCGCCGACGTACATGAACTGAGGACCGCCGCCGCGAGCGGTGATCGATCGTGCCGTTCGAGTACTACCGGCGCCTGACCCGCCGGGGCCAGGCCATCTACCGGAAGAGCGACGAGGTCCCAGCCATCGTCGTCCCCCAGGTGGAGAGGCTCCATCCCGTCGTCGCAGCGCTGCGCGATGCGCTCGGGGCCGACGACGGCGCGGCCGTTGCGCGGAGCGCGTTCGCGGTGATGGCGGGCCTCTGCCGGAGCCTCGGCGTCCCGACGCCGCAGCTCGAGATCCACGCCGTGCGTCCGCGGGGGCCGGCGCACGAGCTTCACGGCCTGTACGTGCCCGAGGCGGGCGGCGAGGGGCGACCGGCGATCCGCGTCTGGATGCGGACGGCACGAAAGGGCAGGGTGGTCGCGTTCCGTACCTTCCTGCGCACGCTGCTCCACGAGATCGTCCACCACCTCGATTACGAGCTGCTCCGGCTGGACGAGTCGTTCCACACCGAGGGGTTCTTCCGGCGCGAGTCGAGCCTCTTCCGGCAGCTCGTGCCGGAGAACGAGCCGGTGCGCTGAGGGCGTCGATCGGGTCAGCGCGAGCCCCACCGGCAGGAACGGGGATACACTGTCCCGGGAGGCTCGGACGACGTGGGAATCCGGGAGCTGGCCAAGCATCTCAACCTTTCGATCGCCACGGTCTCCCGTGCGCTGAACGGCAGCGAGGAGGTGAGCGCCGCGACCCGGCGGCGCGTCGTCGCCACTGCGGCGCGGCTCGGCTACTCGCCGCAGCAGGCGGGCCGGAGCCTTCGCCAGGGACGGTCGGGCAC
>JAEZXM010000015.1 GCA_023419875.1 Pseudomonadota bacterium
CGGTGGAGCTGCGGCCCCAGCTGGAAGGCGACGTCGGTCCCGTCCAGCCGGTGGGCATCGGCGCGGTGCTCCAGCCGCAGGGGAACGAGCTCGTGGTGGGCGGCCTCCGGCCGGGGACGCCGGCCGAGGCGAGCGGCCTCGTGCCGGGCGACCAGCTCCTGGAGATCGACGGGCGTCCGGTCTCCGAGCTCGGCCCCGGAGGCGCGGTGGAGGCGATCCGCGGCCCGGAAGGGACCACCGTCTACCTCCTCGTGCGTCGCGGCAACGGGACCGTGGACGTGGAGGTCCCGCGGCGGAAGCAGCGTTAAGAGAGTGGCTCGAACCCTCTCCGCCGTTCCCCGCACCCGGTAGCCTTCCCATGAAGCCCAACCGCCGCTCCGCCCACGTCACCCAGGGTGTCGCCCGCGCCCCGAATCGCTCGATGTTCTACGGCCTCGGCTACCGGCCCGAGGACTTCGAGAAGCCGCTCGTCGGCGTCGCCAACGCGCACTCGACCATCACCCCCTGCAACGCCGGCCTGCAGCGCCTCGCGGACGCGGCGGTGGAGGGGATCGAGGCCGCCGGCGGCAAGGCGCAGACCTTCGGCACGCCCACCATCAGCGACGGCATGGCGATGGGCACCGAGGGGATGAAGTACAGCCTGGTGTCGCGCGAGGTGATCGCCGACTGCGTCGAGACCTGCGTGGGCGGCCAGTGGATGGACGGCGTGCTCGTGCTGGGCGGCTGCGACAAGAACATGCCGGGCGGCATGATGGGCATCCTCCGCGCCGACGTGCCGGCCGTCTACGTCTACGGCGGGACCATCCTCCCGGGCCGCTACAAGGACAGCGACCTCAACATCGTGAGCGTGTTCGAGGCGGTCGGCGAGTTCACGGCCGGTCGCATGGACGAGACCGACTTCCGGGAGATCGAGCGCCGCGCCATCCCCGGCACCGGCTCCTGCGGCGGCATGTACACCGCCAACACCATGAGCTCCGCGTTCGAGGCGCTCGGGATGAGCCTGCCGTACTCGTCCACCATGGCGAACCCGCACGAGGAGAAGGTCGCCTCGACGCGCGAGGCGGGTCGGGCGCTCGTGGAGCTCGTGAAGCGGGACATCCGGGCGCGCCAGATCGTCACCCGGGAGGCGATCGAGAACGCGATCGCCGTGGTGATGGCCATCGGCGGCTCGACCAACGCCGTGCTCCACTTCCTGGCCATCGCGCACGCCGCGGAGGTCGAGTGGACGCTCGACGACTTCGAGCGCGTCCGCCGGAAGGTGCCGGTGATCTGCGATCTCAAGCCCTCCGGGCGCTACCTGGCGGTGGACCTGCACCGGGCCGGCGGCATCCCCCAGGTCATGAAGCTCCTCCTCGACGCCGGCCTCCTGCACGGAGGGTGCATGACCGTGACCGGCAGGACGGTCGCCGAGAACCTGGCGAAGATCCCCACGTCGCCTCCCGCGGGCCAGGACGTGATCCGCCCGGTGGAGAGGCCGCTCTACCCGCACGGCCACCTCGCGATCCTCCGGGGGAACCTCGCCCCCGCCGGCGCCGTCGCCAAGATCACCGGCCTCAAGAACCCCGCCATCACCGGCCCTGCCCGCGTGTTCGACGACGAGCAGTCGGCGCTCGAGGCGATCATGGCCCGGAAGATCCGCCCCGGCGACGTGATGATCCTCCGCTACCTGGGCCCGCGCGGCGCCCCCGGCATGCCCGAGATGCTCGCCCCCACGAGCGCGCTCGTCGGCCAGGGCCTCGGCGAGAGCGTCGGCCTCGTGACCGACGGGCGGTTCTCCGGCGGCACCTGGGGGATGGTCGTCGGCCACGCCACGCCCGAGGCGTCCCTGGGCGGGCCGATCGCGCTCGTCCACGAGGGCGACTCGATCACCATCGACGCGCACACGCTCACGGTGCAGGTGAACGTGCCGGACGCGGAGCTCGCGCGCCGCCGCGCCGCGTGGAGGCCACCACCCCCGCGCTACACCAAGGGCGTGCTCGGGAAGTTCGCGCGGTGGGCGTCGGATGCGTCGAGCGGGGCGGTGCTGGATCGGTACTGAGGAGGACCCGGGCCGCCGAGGACACCCGGGCATCAGGGGCCCGGATCGACCCCGGCAGCCTCCGGTCCGATCGTCGGCACGCTCGCCAGGAGCTCCTCGAGCTTCTCGACGCTCGGCGGCTTCGCGAGATGCCGCTGGAAGCCTGCCTCCTGCGCGCGCCGCAGATCCTCGGGCAGGGCGTATCCGGTGAGCGCCACGAGGAACGTGTTCCGGAGCGTCTCCTCGTTGCGGAGCGCGCGCGCGACGTCGTAGCCGTCCATCCCGGGCAGGCCGATGTCGCAGAGCACGACCTCCGGGCGGAAGGTGCGGGCCTTCTCCAGGCCCTGCGGACCGTCGTAGGCGACCGCGATCTCGTGCTCGCCGAAGGCGAGCGCCTCGTGGAGGCTGTCCGCGGCGTCGGGGTTGTCCTCGATGATCAGGATCCGCCTGCGCCTGTGGGGAGCGGCGCGCCGGGCTTCTTCGGGCCTGGGGGCCTCCGCCGTGGCCAGCGGCAGGCGGACGACGAACTCCGCGCCCTGGCCCGGCCCGGCGCTGTGCGCGGAGATGTCTCCGCCGTGGAGGTCCAGGAGGCCCTTCACCAGCGCCAGCCCGAGCCCCAGTCCCCCCTGGCTCCGATCCAGGGTCTCGTCCGCCTGGGAGAAGGGCTCGAACAGGCGCGACAGCATCCGGGGCGTCATCCCCACCCCGGTGTCGGTGACACGGATCACCGCCTTGCGGAGGGCGCCGTCCGTCGTCACGGCCACCCGGGTCCGACCTTCTCGGCCGGTGAACTTGGCGGCGTTCTGCAGGAGGTTGCCCACGACCTGCGCGAGGCGGCTCCAGTCGGCGTCCACGTACACGGGGCCTTCCGCCGGGGCGACCTCCAGCGAGACCTCGTTCTTCTCGAAGAGCGATTGGTGGTCCTCGACCGTCCTGCGCACGAGCTCGTTGAGCTCGAGCCGCCTCCGATGGAGCTGGATCTTGCCGCGCGTGATCCGGGTGACGTCGAGGAGGTCGTCCACGAGTCGCGTGAGCTGCTCCGTCTGTCGCTCGATCACCGCACGGGCGCGGCGCGCCTGGTCGCCCCCCGGCACCACGCGATCGAGGGCGAAGAGGCTGTTCCGGATCGGCGCCAGCGGGTTCCGGAGCTCGTGCGAGAGGACCGCCAGGAACTGGTTCTTCCGGCGATCGGCCTCGCGCAAGGCGTGCTCGATCTCCTTGCGCTGGGTGACGTCCTGGACGGTCCCGACGAGCCGGACGGGCCGGCCGTGCTCGTACGTGACCCGGGCCCTCACCGCGACCCAGCGGGCGCGGCCGTCGGTCCGCTGGATGACGCGGTACTCGAGGCCGAGAGCGCCGCTGCTTCCCGGGGTGAGCGCCGCGTCGATCGCCGCCTGCGTCGCCGCGCGATCGTCGGGATGCAGCCCGGCCATGAACGTGTCGTAGGTGATCGGCTCGTCGGATCCCACGCCCCACAGCTCGCGCGTGCGGTCGTCCCAGTGGATCCGCCCCGAGGTCAGGTCGTGGTTCCAGGTCCCCTGCTGCGCGGCCTCGAGCGCGAGCCGGAGGTGCTCCTCGCTCTGTCGGAGCGCGGTCTCGGCCTGCTTCCGCTCGGTCACGTCGACGATGGTCACGACGCAGCCGACGGGGCGGCCGTCCGAGTCGTGGAGGCGGCTCGCGCTGACCAGCACGTCGGCGCTCGTCGCGTCCGCGCGGGTCAGCACCGCGGGGACGGCGCGCAGGACCTCCCCGCGCAGCGCCCGCGCCAGCAGGTCGGAGGGCGTCCCGGAGCCGGCGGAAGACCCCGGGACGAGGGGGAACGCCTCCGAGAAGGGCAGCCGCAGCGGGTTCGTGCGACAGAGGTCTGCGGCCGACGCGCTCGCACGGACGACCCGTCCGCTCTCGTCGCAGACGACGATGGCGTCGGCCGCCTGCTCGAGCACGGACCCCGCGAGCCGGTCGGCCGCGACGATCGCCTCGTTCCGCTTCTGCGCCCGGAGGTCGGCCGCCACGACGCACAGGCGCCGCCGCTCTCCCTCGTGCATGGCGCTGATCGAGAGATAGGTCGGGACGAGCTCCCCGGTGCGGCCCTGCAGCTCGACCTCCCCCCGGCTCTCGCCTCCGTTGGCCTCCCGCGAGAGCGCCTCGAACGCAGCGCGGGATCGCTCGGGGACGAAGAGGCCGATCGAGTCTCCCATCACGCGCTCGAGCGGCATGTCGAGCATCTCGGCGAACCGTGCGTTGCAGTAGAGGATGGTGCCGTCCTCCCCCAGCGTGGCCGCCCCCTCGTTCATCGCCTCGACGAGGACGCGGTACGAGTGGTCCGCGCCCTCCAGCGAGAAGATCCGGGGACCGTTGGGCCCCTCGAGGACGAGCGACTCGACCTGTCCGGTGCGGATCGCCTCGAGCGCCTGCTCCGCCTCCTCGAGGCGCAGCCGCAGCTCCTCGATCTCGGCGTGCAACCTCTCCATCCCGGCGCGGGACTTCCTCGGCGTCTTCCCTGCCATCAGCCTCTCTCGCGTAGATCGAGTCCAAACAGGATCTTGTCCACCTTCGTGAGATCGCCGATGAACCGGCGAAGAGGTTCCGGCAACACCTTGATGAGCGTCGGCGTGGCGATGATCTGGTGATCCTTCGCAAGCGACGGCATCTGGTAGATGTCGATGACCTCGAGATCGTAGCGGCCCTGCAGGTGCTCCTCGCAGATGGCGCGCACCTTCTCGACGGCCCTCGTCGACCCGGGCGTGATCCCGGTGACGTACAGGCGCAGCACGTACCGCGGCGGCGTCCTCGCCCTGCCCACCTTCCGGAGCAGGCTCTTCGTCCGTTCGGCCTGGCGAACGGAGACCGGGGATCCAGGCGCGTCGGCTGCAGGCCGCGCGGCCTTGCGGGCGCTCGGCTTCTTGCCTTTGCCGCTCACGATCGTTTCCCCCCGACGACGCGCACGTCGAGGCCCACCAGCACGCGCTCCTCGTTCGAGAGGTCGCCGATGATCTTCTTCACCGGCTGCGGCAGCTTCCGCACGAGCGTCGGCACGGCCAGGATCTGGTCGCCGCGGGCGAGCTGCGGGTTCTTGAGCAGGTCCACGACCTCGATGCGGTACAGGCCCTTGAGGTGCTCCTCGCAGATCCGCTCCAGGTTGACGAGCGCGGCGACGCTCCTCTGCGTCTGTCCGGCGATGTAGAGGCGCAGCTCCCACTGGGCGGCCGCCGGGGACCTTCGTTTCCGTGCAGGCTCGCGTCTCACGGGCGGCGCTCCTTGTACGCGTCGAGGATCTGCACCCCCGTGCTCGTCAGCCGGAACTGGCGGGTCTGGTTCGAGTGCGGCATGCCGCGCGACTTGACGACGTTGATGATCCGGTTGCGCTCGCCGCCGCTCCGGACCACCTCGAGCACGAGCCAGGTGTCGATCAGCGACGAGATGCCGACCTCGGTCTCCTCGAGATCGGCGCCACCGGGCGTGAGATCCGTGAGGAGCGTGCTGATGGTGCGGCTCTCCAGGAAGTCGATCAGGCGCGTGAGCATCGAGCGCGCCTCGCGACGCGTCCCGAGCAGGTTCGAGATCGGGTCCATGATCACGAGCTGCGGTGCGGCGTCCTCCACGGCCTTGTGCATCGAGGCGAGGTGCATCTCGAGCCCGGTCGACTGCGGCCGCATGGGGAGGACCTGGAGCGTACCGTCGCGCAGGTACGGCGAGAGGTCGAGGCCGACCGAGGCCATGTTGCGTTGGATCTGGCTCGCCGACTCCTCGAACGCGAAGTAGATGCACCGTCTCCCTCGACGACAGAAGTCGAGGGCGAGATGGGCGGCGAGGGTGGTCTTGCCCGTGCCGGCCGTGCCCGAGACGAGGATCGTCGATCCCTTGTAGTACCCCTTGCCGCCCAGCATCTCGTCGAGGCGCGGGACCCCCGTGGAGATGCGCTCCGTCGAGGCCTCGTATTCCAGCGTGATCGACGTGATCGGGAGGACCGAGATCCCGCCCTCGTCGATGAGGAACGGGTACTCGTTGGTCCCATGCGTCGTGCCGCGGTACTTCACGATGCGTAGACGTCTCGTCGAGACCTCCTCCGTCACCCGGTGGTCGAGGAAGATGACGCAGTCGGAGACGTACTCCTCGAGCCCCTGGCGCGTGAGCATCCCCTCGCCCTGCTCGCCCGTGATCACGACCGTCAATCCCCGGTCCTTGAGCCACCGGAACAGGCGCCGCAGCTCGGACCGCAGCACGAGAGGGTTGGGCAGGCCCGCGAAGAGCGATTCGACGGTGTCGAGGACGACCCGCTTGGCGCCCACCTGGTCGATCGCGTGCGCGAGCCGGACGAAGAGGCCCTCGAGCTCGTACTCGCCGGTCTCCTCGATCTCGCTGCGCTCGACGCGCACGTAGTCCACCAGGACCTTCTTCTGCCGTTCGAGCGCCCGGAGGTCGAAGCCCAGCGAGGTGACGTTGGCGGCGAGCTCCTCGGCCGTCTCCTCGAAGGCCATGAAGACCCCCGGCTCGCCGTACTCGATCGCGCCGCGCAGGAGAAACTCCATCGCGAAGAGGGTCTTGCCGCAGCCGGCGCCCCCGCACACGAGCGTCGGCCGGCCGCGGGGCACGCCGCCGTCGGTGATCTCGTCCAGGCCGCGAATCCCCGACGGCGCCTTCGGCAACGACCATCGTGCTCCCTTGTCGGGCGCGGAGACGGGCTTCCGCCTGCGCCTCCGTTTGGTCGAGGTCGGCCCCGGCATCGCTTCCTCCCGAGCGTCGGCCCGCGTGGTGTCGAGGGTCCGCGCGCGCTCTAGACGGACGGTGGATTGTTCCATCTTTCGACGTTTGGGCGGGTTCACTTCTTGCGCCCCATGCTGGGCTTCTCGCGAGGGCCTCCCGGCAGGGGCGTCGCCTGCTTGCTCCCCGACTTCGTTCACGGCTTCAGCATCTTCACGAGCTCCTCGAGCCACTTCAACGTCGTCACCACGCGCGCGCTCGTCCGCAGGTCGCCATGTGTCACCGACCAGACCTCCAGCACCGGCGCCTCGAGACGCGGGAGGACGCGCTCGATCCGCGGGTCGCGTGCCAGGAAGGCGCTCGAGGTGAGCGCGATGCCGGCCCCGGCCAGGCAGGCCGCGACCATGGGGTTCGTGTTGTTCACCCGCACGGCGATCCGGGCGCGGGGGGCGAGGCCGCGGAGCCAGGCCTGGCCGCGCAGGCGATCCATGTCGCGCTCGTAGAGAACGAGGTCGTGGCCGTCGAGGTCGGCCGTCGTGCGCGGGCGGCCGCGGGCGTCGAGGTACGTCCTCGACGCGTAGAGCGCCTGGTCCTCGACGCCGAGCCGGCGCACGACCAGCGATCGTTCGCGGGGGCGGAAGTTCCGGATGGCCAGATCGGCCTCGCCGCGCGTGAGGTCGAGCGCGCGCGGGCCGGCCTTCACCTCGACGGAGAGTCCCGGGTGCGCGGCCAGGAACGCCGGAAGGGCCGGCGACAGCACGAACGTCGCGAATCCGTCCCCGCACGCGATCCGCACGGTCCCGGAGGCGCGCGCGTCAGCGCCGGAGAGCGCCCGTTCGGCCTCGATCGCCTCGGTCTCCATCCGCTCCGCGCGGGGGAGGAGGGCGAGCGCCGCCGCCGTGGGCGCGAGGCCGTCGGGCGTTCGCGCGAAGAGCTTCGCGCCGACGGCCTCCTCGAGCGCGGCGAGGCGGCGGCCGATCGTGGTCGGCGCGACCCGGAGCGCGCGGGCGGCGCCGGCGTGGCTGCGGGTGCGGTGGGTGGCAAGGAAGACGCGGAGATCGTCCCAGACGAGCATGGTCGGGAGCATGCGTCCGCGGCTGCAGGAATGCACGACTGACGTGCGGGATCGTGCAGTTCCGCCCGCGGGGTCTCCGCGCCAGGATCCTGCGCGGGAGCGGGAGAGGAGCCGGCGATGCGCGGGGAACGGACGGAAGCGGGACGGATGCCGGGCCGGGCGCGAGGGGCCCCTGCGGGGAGACACGCGCTCGCGGAGAACGAGGTCCTCCGGCTGCCGCGCGGCGGCGCGGTGCGGGTCGAGACCGGGCAGGTGGTGGTCACGCGGGAAGGGGACCCGATCGACTACGTCCTCGAGGCCGGCGACACCCTGGAGCTTGCGGTCCGGGGCCGCGCCGTCGCCTGGGCGCTGGCGGCGAGCCGGATCGCGCTGGAGCGGCCGGTCGCCCGCTGACCACGCGCGTGCACCGGCCGGGATCCGGCCGCATGTTCGTCCATGCTCGATCGTCCATGGTGGCTGCGCGCCGGCGTGGCACTGGCCCTTGCGCTCGCCGCCTCGCCGGCTCGGGCCGCGCTCGGCGAGCCCGAGGCGTCGGTCGATCGGGATCGGCGCGCCCTCGCGGCCGTGGCCCGGGGCACGGAGGATCGCGGCGGGTACCGCGTCCACGACATGCAGAAGGGCGGGACCACCGTCCGCGAGTTCGTGTCCGCCGACGGGATCGTGTTCGCGGTCGCCTGGAGCGGGATCGCCCACCCCGATCTCCGGCCGCTCCTGGGCGCGTTTCACGCCGAGTATCGCGACGAGGCTCGCCGGTCACCGGACGTGAAGGGTCGCCGGAGCCTGAGGGTCGCGGCGGAGAACGTGGTGGTGGAGCGGTGGGGGCGTCCGCGCGACCTGCACGGACGGGCCTACGTCCCCGCGCTCCTGCCGCCGGGGGTGGCGATCGATGAGCTGCGCTGAACGCTCGTCCGCGCGGGTGCTCCTCTTCGCGCTCCTCGCCGCCTGTGGCGGCGGAGGGGGTGGGTCGACGGGCTCGGGCGGCGAGCCCGACGACAACGTCGTTCCGCTGAGCGTGAACGGAGGCGCCTGCGGCGGCCCGGGCAGCTACCTCAACCAGCCGTGCGTCCGGGTGACGGTGTGCACTCCGGGGACGGAGGACTGCCGGACGATCGACCGCGTCCTCCTCGACACCGGCAGCTTCGGGCTGCGCCTCTTCCGGCAGGCGCTCGAGGGCCTCCCGCTCGTGCAGGTGGAGGCACCCGACGGCGGCGCGCTCGCGAGCTGCACGCAGTTCGCCGATCTCTCCGCGGACTGGGGGCCGGTGCAGCGCGCCCACGTCGTGCTCGGGCGCTCGCCGCCGGTGGAGGTGCCGATCCAGGTGATCGACGCCGCCTTCGGGCCGCCGCCGGCGACCTGCCCCGAGCCGGAGACGGGCCCGGAGGAGGCAGGGTTCAACGGGATCCTGGGCGTGGGCGTCTTTCGCGAGGAGTGCGGGGAGCTCTGCGCCGCGATCGTCGACAACGGCCTGTAC
>JAEZXM010000093.1 GCA_023419875.1 Pseudomonadota bacterium
CCTCCTCGGCCGCCGGGCCGAAGCCGAACCCGAGCCGCGCGCCGCGCGATGCGCCGGCGAGGGCCATGGCGCGGCCGTCGCGCTCGTTGGAGACGGCGAAGTCGGCCGGCTGCTGGGTGGCGAAGAGCGCGCCCTTGGCGGCGGCGTAGGCGTCGAACGACGGGTAGCGATCGAGGTGGTCGGGGGAGACGTTGAGGATCGCGGCCACCTGCGCGCGGAACCGCTCCACCCCCTCGAGCTGGAAGGACGAGAGCTCGAGCACCACCGCGGCCTCGAGGTCGCCCTCGAGGACGTGCTGGCAGAGCGGGGTGCCGAGGTTCCCACCGGTGAAGGTCTTGCGGGACGCACCCACGAGCGCGCCGGTGAGGGCGGTGGTGGTGGACTTCCCGTTCGTGCCGGTGATGCCGACCACGGGTGTTCCCGGCGGGAGGAAGCGCCAGCCGAGCTCGATCTCCCCCCAGACCGGAACGCCGCGGCGGCGGGCGGCCTGGATCTCGGGCATCGCCACGGGCACGCCCGGCGAGACCACCACCAGATCCGCGCCCTCGAAATCGGCGAGGTCGTGCCCTCCGAGCGCGCGGCGCGCGCCGGCCGCGACGAGCGGGACCAGCGCGCCGGCGAACGCCTCCTCGGTCCGGGCGTCGGTGATCGTGACGGCGGCGCCCTCGCGCAGGCACAGGCGGGCCGCGGCGAGGCCGCTCCTCGCGAGGCCCACGACGGTGACCTTCTTGCCGGAGAGCGCGGGGGCGGGCGAGTGCACGGGTTCCTACCTCAGCTTGAGCGAGAGCAGCGCCACGAGCGCGAGCATCACCGACATGATCCAGAAGCGGACGATGATCTTCGGCTCCGCCCAGCCCTTGAGCTCGTAGTGGTGGTGGATGGGCGCCATCCGGAAGATGCGGCGGCCGGTGGTCTTGAAGGACCAGACCTGGAGGATCACGCTCACCGCCTCCGCCAGGAACACGCCGTGGAGGATCCCGCTCGCGAACTCGTTCTTGGTGAGCACGGCGAGCATCCCGAGCCCGCCGCCCAGGGCCAGGGAGCCCACGTCGCCCATGAAGACCGACGCGGGGTAGGTGTTGTACCAGAGGAACGCCACGCCGGCGCCGAACATGGCGGAGCAGAGCACGCCCAGCTCCTCGGCCCCGGGGATGTACGCGATGCGGAGGTACTCGGCGAGGCTGAACCCGGCGATGGTCGCCCCGGCGACGTACGACAGGGCGAGGAAGGTCATGGCCGATACGATGGTCGGGCCGATCGCCAGGCCGTCGAGCCCGTCGGTGAGGTTGACCGCGTTCGAGGTCCCCACCACGACGAGGATCATGAACGGCAGGTAGAGCCAGCCGAGCTCCGGCTGGAAGATCCGCGTGGGCACGAACGGGAGCGTCACCCGCAGGTCGAGGTAGCTCTCGACGTGCACCCAGGGGAAGATCCCGTCCCAGCGGAACGTGCTCCAATCGCAGAGGACGGCGTAGAAGACGACCAGGACCACGGCCACCTGGAGGAGGAGCTTCTTCTTCCCGGCGAGGCCCTTCGAGTTCCGCTTCGAGAGCTTGAGCCAGTCGTCGGTGAAGCCGATGGCGCCGTAACCGACGGTGACGAGCAGCGCCGCCCAGACCCAGCGGTTGCGCAGGTCGCCGAAGAGGAGCGTCGCGACCGTCACCGCGAGGAGGATGAGCGCGCCGCCCATGGAGGGCGTGCCGGCCTTCTTGCGATGGGTCTCGGGGGTGTCCTCGCGGACGTTGGAGTGGCCGTACTGGAGAACTCGCATCCGCTCGATGAAGATCGGCCCGAGGAGCAGGCCGAGGAGCATGGCGGTGAGGCCGGCGGCGACGATCCGGAAGGACGGGTAGCGCAGGACGTTGAAGAGCCCGAACTTCCCGGCGAGCGGGTAGAGGAAGTAGTAGAGCATCGCTAGGGCCGGCGCAGCGCCTCGACGAGGCGTTCGAGCTTCATCCCGCGGCTCCCCTTCACGAGGAGGACGTCGGGCGGGTTCACCTCGGCGCGCGCCCATCCCACGAGCGCGTCGAGGTCCTCGGTGTGAAAGGCGTCCAGGCCGGCTGCGCGGGCCGCCTCGGCGGTGGCGCGGCTCCGCGGGCCGAAGGTGGCGAGCCGGTGGAGGCCGGTCCGGGCCGCCTCCTCTCCCAGGGCGCGGTGCGCCTCGCCCTCGAAGGCGCCGAGCTCGAGCATGTCGCCCAGCACCGCAGAGGCCCGGCCACCGCCGCGGAGGTCGGCGAGCGTGCGGAGCGCGGCGGTCATCGACGCCGGGTTGGCGTTGTAGCAGTCGTCCACGAGGCGGAGGCCGGAGGGGAGGGTCTCGAGCCGGAGGCGCCGGCCGACCGGCTGCACCAGGGCGAGGCCGCGGGCGATCTCCCGGTCGCTGCACCCGAGCGCCACCGCGGCGGCGGCCGCCGCGGCCGCGTTCTGGGCGTTGTGCGTGCCGACGAGCGCCGGGATGTGCACCGGCACCTCGCGGTTGCCGATCCCGAGCGAGAAGCGGAGGCCGTCGGCGCCCTGGGAAAGGATCTCGAGGACCACCACGTCGCCGCGCCGCTCCTTCCCCGCGGTGAACGTGATCATCCGCCGGCCCGAGGCCTCGGCCCGCTTCAGCATGCGGGGGTCGTCGGCGTTCACCACGGCGATGCCGGTCGGCGGCAGCCCCTGGTAGAGCTCCGCCTTGGCGTCGGCCACGGCGTCGACGGTGCCCAGGCCCTCGAGGTGGGCGGGGGCGGCGAGGGTCACGACGCCGACCTGCGGCTCGGCGATGGCCGCGAGCCGGGCGATCTCGCCGGGGTGGTTCATCCCCATCTCGACGACCGCCCGCACGTGGCCGTCGTCGAGGCCGAACAGCGTGAGCGGGACCCCCACCTCGTTGTTGAGGTTGCCCTCCGTCTTGAGCACCGGCCCGGAGAGCCCGAGGATCGCGGCGATCATCTCGCGCGTGGTGGTCTTGCCGTTGGAGCCCGTCACGCCGACCACCGGCAACGCGAACCGACGCCGGTGGAGGCGCGCGACGGCGCCGAGGGCGGCGAGGGTGTCCTTCACAACCAGCGAGGGAAGGACGGGCTGCTCACCCGTGCCCTGATGGCCCGGATCTGACGCGCTGATCGGTCCGCTCACCCTGAGCTTGTCGAAGGGTCGAAGGGCCGCGCGCGCCTCCGCCACGACGGCGGCGGCGGCCCCGTGCGCGGCCGCGTCCGCGAGGTGGTCGTGGGCGTCGAACCGCTCGCCCCGGAGCGCCACGAAGAGGCTGCCCGGCGCGAGCGTCCGCGAATCGGTCGAGACGCCGGAGAGCTCTGGCGGCGGCGATCCGATCCAGCGCCCGCCGGTCGCGGCGGCGAGCTCGTCCGGGGTGAAGCGAGGAGTCATGCGGCTCCCAGCGCCTTCCGCGCCTCCTCGACGTCCGAGAAGTGCCGCTTCGTGGCGCCCACGATCTGGTAGTCCTCGTGCCCCTTGCCGGCGACGAGCACCACGTCGCCCGGCGCCGCGCAGCGGATCGCGAGCGCGATCGCGGCGGCGCGGTCGGGCTCGACCACGTACCCCTCCGCGCCCCGCAGGGCCTCGGCCGCCTCGCGCCGGACCTTGTCCGCGAGGCCCGGCAGGATGTCGGCGATGATGGCGGTCGGCTCCTCCGTGCGCGGGTTGTCGCTCGTCACCACGGCGAGCTCGGCGCCCTCCGCGGCGGCGCGGCCCATGAGCGGCCGCTTCCCCCGGTCGCGGTCACCGCCGCAGCCGAACACGCAGACGACGCGCCGGGGGTCGAGGCCCCTGAGCGCGGAGAGGGCGTTCTTC
>JAEZXM010000123.1 GCA_023419875.1 Pseudomonadota bacterium
GCGGACGGGCGGGCGCGTGGGGCGCGTTCCTCGCGGCGGTCTTCACGCTCGTCGCGTCGGCGCTCGGCGGTGCGTCCGGCGCGGGGAGGCGGATGCGGGCGATCGCGGAGCACGAGCCGATGCCGACGCGGCCGCTGGCGCCGCAGAGGACCTAGGCACGGGAAGGCCTCGGGACCCGAGGCCTTCCTCCCTTCACCCCTCGTTCACGTGCACCACCTTCGCCGGCGGGAAACCGTTGAAGAAGGTGGCCGAGGCCGCAGCGTACGCGCCGATGTTCTCCGCGTAGACGAGGTCGTCGAGCTCCAGGTCGGGCAACTCCTCCGAGAGCGAGATGGTGTCGAGGCCGTCGCAGGTCTGGCCGAAGACGGCGGCGAGCTCGGCCGGCCCCTCGCGCACCGCCTTCAGCCGGTACTGGCAGTGGTCGAAGATGATCCCGGAATACGTATGGTAGACGCTGTCGTCGATGTAATAGCAGGTCTTTCCGTCGCGGCGCGTCTTGCCGATGATGCGCGCGATCGCGGTGGCCGCGGTGGCGACGATGAAGCGGCCGGGCTCGGCGATGATCTCGATGTCGCGCGGGAAGAGGCGGTCGATCTCGGCGTTGATGCGCTTCGCCAGCTCCTCGATGGGCTTCACGTCCCGGTGGTAAGGCGCGGGGAAGCCGCCGCCGATGTCCAGGATCTTGAGCGCGTGGCCGCGGCTCCGGGCCTCCGCCATCACCGCGGCTGCCATGTTCAGCGCCTGCACGAAGTTGAGGAAGTTGGTGCACTGGCTGCCGACGTGGAACGAGAGCCCCTCCACCGGGAGCCCCATGGCGAAGGACGCGTCCACGAGATCCACGGCGTCCCCCGCGTCGCAGCCGAACTTCGAGGAGAGCTCCACCATCGAGCCGGTGTTGGGCACGCGCAGCCGGATCACCACCCCGGCCCGGGGCGCGTGCTCCTTGATCTTCCGGAGCTCGAGCAGGTTGTCGGCGGTGACGAGTGGCTTGTAGGGATCGAGGATCCGGAGCGTCTCCTTCGGCTTCACCGGGTTGGCGTAGATGATCTTGTCCCAGATGAAGTTCTGCTGCTCCTTCGCCGGCAGGTGCTCGATGTTGGCGTGTACGAGCATGAACTCCTGGACCGAGGCCACGTCGAAGCTCGCCCCCGCCCGGTAGAGCGTGCGGACGATCGCCGGGTCGGGGTTGGCCTTGACCGCGTAGTACGCCTGCACCTTGGGGAGGTGGCGCTTGAAGGCGGCGTAGTTGGCGCGGACGACGTCGTGGTCCACGACGACCACGGGCGTGCCGTGCTCGCGCGCGATCGCCTCGATCTGCCCCGGCGTCATGGGCTGGGCTCCGACCCGTCGAGCATCTTCACCTCGTTGTGCTTGAAGTACTCGCGGGCCAGCGCCTTCACCATCTTGCCGCGCTGGTCGTAGAGCCGGCGGAGCTTGCGCGGCTTGTGCTTGGCCAGGGCGTACTGGGTGAGGATGGGCATGGCGATGGTCGTGTCCGTGTAGCAGACCACCGCGTCCGGCAGCCGGTCGGGATCGACCTTGCCCCAGCTCACCGCCTCGCTCGGCGTGGCGCCGGAGAGCCCACCGGTGTCCGGGCGCGCGTCGGTCACCTGAAGGAAGAAGTCCTGTCCGTACTCCTTGATCCGGAGGACCTCCTGAATTTGCGGCTCGGTCTGGAGCATGAAGTTCTTCGGGCTGCCGCCGCCCCAGAGCACCACCCCGCTCCGCCCGCCGCCCCGCTTGGCCGCGAGCACGAAGGCCGTGGTCTCGTTCACGTCGATGGATGGATTCACGCGGAGCTTCGAGCCGCGGAGCTCCACGCCGGCGATGTTCATGCCGATCGTGGAGTCGCCCGGGGAAGAGGTGTAGCAGGGCACGCCTGCGCGGTACGCGGCGGCGAGCACGGAGACGTCCTTGAGGCCCGCCTTCCGCTCCCACTCGGCGCAGTACTTCCCGAGCAGGTAGTGCAGCTCGGCCGTCCCCATCTCCTTCTGGAACTCCGGCTGGCACAGGATGGTGCGCAGGATCTCGTCCGTCGCCATCAGGCAGTCGCTGTAGCCGAGGAGCACGTCGTAGATGCGGACGATGTCGTTGCTGCGCAGCTCGGTGTCGTCGAGCTTGAAGCTCCCCACGCGCACCGGGTAGTTCAGCGCGAAGTGCATGTCGTGGTAGAGGTTCGCCCCCGTCGAGACGATCCAGTCGACGAAGCCGGCCTTGATGAGCGGGACGACGGACGAGCAGCCGAGGCCCGCGGGCGTGAGCGCGCCGGAGATGCTCATGCCGATGGTGACGTCGGGCTCGAGCATCTTCCGGGTGAAGAGCTGGCAGCCCTCCTTGAGGCGCGCCGCGTTGTAGGCGAGGAAGACCTCGTCCACGAGGTGGACCAGGGGCTCCTTGCCGGTGAGGCCCTTGGGCAGGATGCGCTTCCCCGCGAGGTACTTGTCGCGGTGGGGCATCTTCTTCTTCTTCAGCCAGTCGGGGGCGTCGAGCAGGTCTTCGCGGTACCGGGCGCGGGCGTTGGTCTTTTTCGTGGCCATGGGGGCCGGAGAGTAGCGTCCGTGAGGGGAGATGTCATCCCCATCGAACCCATGCCGCGCCTGCCCGAGCGTCTCCCCGTCCGCGCTTCTCGCGCTACTTCGCCCTTCCGTAGCGCACCGTCATCTTCGCGCTGCCGAGCGCGTTCGCCCGGGTCATGAACCCGATGAGCGCGGGCGTCGCGTCGGCGGGGACCTCGAGCTTCTCCACCCTGAGCGCGAAGACGGTGAACACGTACCGGTGCGGTTTCCCGGGAGGCGGGCAGGCGCCGCCGTACCCGGGGCTCCCGAAGTCGGTCCGTGCCTGCTTCGCCCCCTCGGGCAGCGCCGAACCGTCCCCGGCACCAGCCGGCAGCTCGGTCGTCGCCGCCGGGATGTCGTAGACCACCCAGTGCCACCAGCCGGAGCCGGTCGGTGCGTCGGGATCGTAGACCGTGAGGACGAAGCTCTTCGTCCCCGCGGGCGCACCTGACCAGGAGAGCTGCGGCGAGACGTTGCCGCCCGAGCAGCCGAACACGTTGGCCACGTGGCGTTCAGGCAGCGTGCCGCCTTCCTTGATGTCGGCGCTTCTCAGGGTGAACGTGCCCGCGGCGAGGGCCGGCGAGGCGGACAGCAGCAGGGCGAGGGCGAACGGACGCATCTCGATCCTCCGGTGGGACGCGAGCGGAGTCGTGGCTCGGTCGCGCTGGTTCTAACCGCGCGTCGCGCGAGCGACACGGACTCGGAGAGGGAGGGGGGCTCCGCGTCACCCGCGCGGACCGGAGGCGCCCCGTCAGCGGTCGTCCGGCGCTCGTGATCGTGGCATGCGGTACGGTGCACCAGGCGCGCGACGAGGGTGAGACGCGCTCCCACCGACCGGCCCTTGTGGACCCTCGGTTGAATCTGGTGAACTGCTCGTTCGTCCACCCCGAAGACGAGTGGAGGACACAATGACCCGTACGATGTTCGCCCTTCTGATGACCGTCGCCTTCCCCACCCTTGCCGCCGCGGGCGAGGTCGGCCGTGATCGCCGCGAGCTCGCCGAGGACCGGCGCGAGATCCGCGGCGACCGGGCGGAGCTCAGGGACGACATCCGCGACGCCCAGGTGGTGGAGGCCTTGCTCCAGGAGTTCGATCGCGCGCGCGCCGCCCGCGACCACCGGGCGCTGACCGCCATCGAGAACCGCGTCCAGCGCGTGCTGAAGGACGAGCTCCGCGAGGCGAAGCAGGAGCAGCGCAAGGCGAAGGTTGAGCTGAGGGAGAGCGGCCAGGAGACGCGCGAGGGGCGGCGCGAGGTGATCCGGGACTCGGGTGATACCCGCCCGGCGCGGTTCGACGACCGGCGCGATCTCCGCGACGACCGCCGCGACCTGCGCGACGACAAGCGGGACCTGGAGCGTGAGAAGCGCTACCGCAAGCGCATCAACGCCATGAACACGCAGTGGTCCTCGTACCTCCACGACCGGCGGCCGTTTGCCATGGAGCACAAGCGCAAGATGCTCCAGGAGCTCGTCCAGCTCGCGCGCGACGAGGCCCGGTTCACCGCCGAGGAGCTGCGCGAGGATCGCGGAGAGCGGCGCGAGGATCGCCGCGAGCTCCGCGAGGACCGGAACGATCGCCGCGACGACCGGCACTAGCACGACGGGCATCGATCGACGTCCGCGCGGTGGCCAGCCCCTCCGAGGGCGGCCGCCGCGCTCGTTTCAGGACCAGGCGAACACCGCCTCGAGCTTCTCGCGCGTGGGCGGCTTCGCCAGGTGATACTCGAAGCCGGCCTCGGCGGCCCGTTGCTGGTCCTCCGGGAGCGCGTAGCCGCTCAGCGCCACGAGCCGCGCCCGGGCGAGCGCGGGGTCGGCCCGGAAGGCGCGAGCGACCTCGAACCCGTCCATGCCCGGCAGGCCCAGGTCGCAGAGCACGAGCTCCGGGTGGAACTCGCGGGCCCGGGCGATCCCCTCGGGGCCGTCGAACGCGATCGCCACCTCGTGCCCGTCGAGGCGGAGCAGATCGCGCAGCGTCTCCGCCGCGTCCACGTTGTCCTCGATCACGAGCAC
>JAEZXM010000126.1 GCA_023419875.1 Pseudomonadota bacterium
CTCTGTGCGTGAGAACTACTCTGGGACGGGATCTTCCGGGGACGGGATCTTCTGGGGAGAACTACTCTGGGACGGGATCTTCGTGGATCTTTTTTTGGGAAGAACTACTCTGGGGATCTTCCGGGACGGGATCTTGGGACGGGATCTTGCGGGATCTTGGGATCTTCCTACTCTGGGACGGGATCTTGGGATCTTCGCGATCTCCTGGTACCGCACCGGTGAACCGCTCACCTCGGCGGAAACTCCGCCTCCGCCTCCACCCGATAATCGCCCTCCGGCGCGCCGACGAAGGTGGACACCTCCAGCTCCTCGCCCCTCCGGATCTGCGCCGACTCCTCGCGCGTGTACGTCCGGCCCTGCCGATCGATGATCCGGAAGAGGACCTCGACCTGCCCCTCCCCGCCGTCGTTCCGGACGGTCGCGACGGCCCGCACGCCGACGAGGAGCCAGTCGGCGCGGGTGGCGACCACGACCGGCCTCGGACCGGTGCACGCCCGCAGGTAGCCGGCCGCCAGCGCCCCGGCGACGAACAGCACCACGACGCCGGCGAGCGCGCGGCGCATCTTCACCTCCCCGGCACCCACGGCGGGCGGAAGACCACCACCGCGAGGATCACGACTGCGACGAGGACGATCGTGGTGAGCGCGAGCAGCGCCGGGAGCGGGTCGGCGCGGCGCTCGCTCCGGCCGAGGCTCGCGAGGCCGAGCGGCTCGGGGACGATCGGGAGCTTGTGCTCGGCCTGGTACTCCCAGTCCGGGAGGAACCCCTCGTTCCGGAGCGCGGGGCAGACCGCGGAGAGCCGCTGCTCGAGCTCTGCGAGAGCCCGATCGTCGAGGACCACGCGCGGCCAGAGGTGCGGTTTCCCGAGCGCCGCGCCCAGGTTCCGTCCGAACTCGGCGAGCGAGAGGAACTGGAGGGTCGCCTCGTCGTCGAGCGTCCCCCACTCGACGACGTCCACCGTCCTCCCCTGCGATCGGCCGGCGAGTTCGTCCACCTGGCGGGCGAAGTACGCGAGCAGGTTGTTCGAGCCGTCGCGCCGGAGCGGCTCGTTCCGCACGCATGCACCGTCGATGACGAGCCGGCTCATCTCCCCCGCGGCGTCGCGGACCGGGATGACGAGCTTCTCCCCGGGCGCCCCCGCCCGCTCCAGGACCACGTTGAGCGCCACCATCGGCCCCTCGCCGCGCCCCGGCCCGAGCGCGGTCCACTTCGCGTGCTCCGCGGCCTCGGCGCCGCGGAGGCGGGCGAAGAGCCAGAAGCGGAACACCTGGACTCCGCCCGGCACGCCCCGGCCGCCCAGGATCGCGACGTACGCGAAGAACACCGCGAAGAAGGCGAGCGTCAGGGTCTCGACGTTGGAGCGCTGGGTGAGCGTGACGAGGTGCTTGCCCCGCCAGCCCAGGAGGACCTCGCCGAGGAGGGCGCCGAGCGTGAGCACCGGGTACAGGAGGGCGAGCCGGCGCACCCGGGACGCGTATTCACCCGCAGATGACGCCCCCGGCTCGGTCAGGAGGCGCTGGAAGAGCGACACGTACTCACGATCGTGATGGGAGTGGCGCGGGGCGATACCCGCTCGTGGCCCGGCCCCTACTCCCCCAGATACGCCCGCCGCACCTCGGGCGAGGCCAGGAGCTCCCGGCCCGTGCCCGTCATGACGACGCTTCCCGTCTCGAGCACGTACGCCCGGTGGGCGAGCTGGAGCGCCTTGTGCGCGTTCTGCTCGACGAGCAGCAGGGCCACGCCCTCCTGGTTCACCTCGCGGAGGACGCCGAAGATCCGCTCCACCACCTGCGGCGCGAGCCCGAGCGACGGCTCGTCGAGGAGCATGAGCCGGGGCCGGCTCATGAGCGCGCGCGCCACCGCCAGCATCTGCTGCTCGCCGCCGGAGAGCGTCCCCGCGGTCTGCGCGCGGCGCTCCTGCAAGAGGGGGAAGAGCCCGTACGCCTTCTGCGCGTCGGCGAGGACGCCGCCCTTGTCCCTGCGGAGGTAGGCGCCGAGCTCGAGGTTCTCCTCCACCGTGAGGTTCAGGAAGATGCCGCGCCCCTCGGGGGCGTGGGCCATGCCGCGCGCGACGAGGTCGTTCGAGGCGAGGCGGCTCACGTCCTCGCCCTCGAAGTGGATGGCGCCGCCGCTCGCGCGGATCATCCGGGAGACCGCGCGCAGCGTCGTGCTCTTGCCCGCGCCGTTCGCGCCGATGAGCGCCACCACCTCGCCGCGGGCGACGGCGAGCGAGACGCCCCGCAGCGCCTGGATGGCGCCGTAGTGGACCGAGAGGTCCCGGATCCGGAGGAGCTCCGCGCCCTCGCTCGCGCTGGCGCTCATCCGGCCGACTCCGGGCCGCCCGCCGGGACGGCGATGTGCTTCTCCTCGAGGTAGGCGTCGCCGAGGTACGCCTCGATCACCTTGGGGTTCCGCCGGATCTCCTCCGGCTTCCCCCGGGCGATCGTGACGCCGTGGTCGAGGACGATCATCCGCTCCGAGACGCCCATGGCGACCCGCATGTCGTGCTCGATGAGGAGGATGGCGAGGCCGAACCGGTCGCGGATCTCGCGGATGAGCGCCATGAGGTCGGTCTTCTCGGAGGCGTTCATCCCCGCGGCCGGCTCGTCGAGGCAGAGGATCTTGGGTCCGGTGGCGAGGGCGCGGGCGATCTCGAGCCGCCGCTGCTCGCCGTAGGGGAGGTTCCTCGCCACCTCGTCGCGCCGGGCCGAGAGGCCCATCACCTCGAGGTACGCCTCCGCGCGCTCCAGGATGCGCTGCTCCTCGCGCCGGTGGTGGCCGGTGAGGAGGAGCGCGTCGAAGAACCCGCTCTCGGCGCCGGCGTGGCAGGCGATGCGCACGTTGTCGAGGGCGGAGAGCTCCTTGAAGAGGCGGATGTTCTGGAACGTGCGCGCGACCCCTCGGATGCAGATCTGGTGCGGCCGGAGCCCGTTCACGCGCTGGCCGGCCACGCGGACCTCGCCCTCGGTGGGCACGTACACGCCGGTGAGCGCGTTGAAGGCGGTGGTCTTGCCGGCGCCGTTCGGGCCGATGAGGCCGACGAGCTCGCCGGAGCGCATGGTGAGGTCGAACTCGGAGAGGGCGCGGAGCCCGCCGAACCGCATGGTGACGCGGTCCATCTCGAGGACGAGCTCGCTCACGGGACGCCCCCCGTCTCGTCGTCGCGGACCTCGGTGGGCGAGGCACCCTCGACGCCGCCCGCTCCGGAGGCGCCGAGCTTCTTCCAGGGGAGCTTGCGGAAGAGCGGCAGGTCCCACAGCTCGCGGGTGCCGAGGAGGCCCTGCGGGCGGAGGAGCATGAGGGCGATGAGCATCACCGCATAGACCACCATCCGGTAGCGGTCGAACTCCCGGAGCGCCTCGATGAGGACGGTGAGGAGCGTGGCCGCGAGCACCGAGCCGGTGATCGAGCCGAGGCCGCCGAGGACCACCATCACCACCACCTCGAAGGACCGGATGAAGGTGAAGCTCCGGGGGGTCGCGAGCTGGAGGAGGTGCACCATGAGGCCGCCCGCGAGGCCGGCGAAGGCCGCGGAGATGGCGAAGGCGCGCACCTTGTAACCGGTGGTGTCGACGCCCATCGCCTCGGCGGCCACCTCGTCCTCGCGGATGGCGAAGAGGGCCCGGCCCTGCGTCGAGACGGCGAGCCGGCGGGCCATGGAGATCGTGGCGATCACCGCCATGCCGGTCCAGGTGAGCGTGGTGAGCCCCGGGACCCCGGAGAGGCCGATCGCCTTTCCGAGCGCCCCGATGTTCTCGATGATCGACACGATGATCATGCCGAACCCGAGGGTGACGATGGCGAGGTAGTCGCCCCGGAGACGGAGCGACGGCATGCCGACGAGGAAGCCCGCCAGCCCGGACGCCAGCATCGCCGCCCCCAGGGCGATCGCGAACGCGAGCTGCTCGGAGATCCCCGGCGGCAGCCCCAGGAGCGGCTCGGCGGTGAGCGCGAGCGTGATCTTCGCCGAGGTGTACGCCCCGACGGCCATGAAGCCCGCGTGCCCGAGGGAGAACTGGCCGGTGAAGCCGTTCACCACGTTGAGCGAGACGGCGAGCACCACGTTCACGCCCACGTTCACGAGGATGAGCGTGGTCGTGACCATGTCGAAGTGGTCGAACGCCGCCTGCAGTCCCAGCAGGAGCGGGATGCCCACGAGGAAGGGGAGGAGCGACCGGCCCACGACCCGGAGCGCGCCCATCAGACCTTCTCCACGGCCGTCTTCCCGAGGAGCCCGGCGGGCCGGACGAGGAGCACGAGGATCAGCACGGCGAAGGCGATCGCGTCGCGGTACGACGAGAGCAGGTACCCGCCCACGTACTCCTCGACGAGCCCGAGCGCCAGGCCGCCGAGCATCGCGCCCGACACGCTCCCGATACCGCCGAGCACGGCGGCCACGAATGCCTTGAGGCCGAACATGAGCCCCATGAGCGGGTCGATCCGGAACCTCGTCACGCCCACGAGGAGCCCGGCGACCGCAGCGAGCACGCTCCCGATGACGAAGGTCCAGGAGATGATCCGGTTGACCGGGATTCCCATGAGCCCGGCCACCTGCGCGTCGAAGGAGACGGCCCGCATCGCCGTGCCGAACTTCGTCCGGTACACGATCCACTGGAGCAGGAGCATCATCGCGACCGCGACCCCGAACGTCACGAGGTCGAGCCGGGACAGGCTCACCCCGATGCCGGAGAGCCACCCTGTCTCTCCGCCCTCGAGGAGCCGCGGGAACATGCGCGGCGTGGGGCCGGGCGGGAACCGGGACCCGCGGAAGCTCAGCTGGAAGCCGAACTCGAGCAGGAAGGAGACCCCGATCGCGGTGATGAGGGCGGTGAGCCTGGGCCGCTGGCGGAGCGGACGGTAGGCGAACCGCTCGATCGTGTACCCGAGCAGCCCGCAGGCGAGCATCGCCGCCATGGTGACGACCGCAACCTGGACGGTGGTCGCGGCGCCGCGAACACCCATCGCCTGCGCGGCGTAGAACCCCGTGAACGCGCCCACCATGTACACGTCGCCGTGGGCGAAGTTGATGAGCCGGAGGACGCCGTACACCATCGTGTAGCCGAGGGCGATCAGGGCGTAGAGCGTCCCGAGCGAGATGCCGTTCACGAGGTGCTGGACGAATTCCGTCACGGGGCGCTCGGCGCAGGCGGGCGGGCGCGCCGCCCGCCCGCCTCGCTGCTCGGCTACGGCGAGATGGTCGCTTCGTACTTCGGCTTGTTCTCCCGGACGGCGATGACCACCGCCGACTTCGCCGCGTTGTGCTGGGCGTCGAGGGTGATCGTGCCGGTCACGCCCTTGAACTCCTTGGTCGCGGCGATGGCGTCGGCGAGCGCCGGGCCGGAGAGGTCCGCCGCCCGGTTCATCGCGTCGGCTGCCACCATGGCGGCGTCGTACCCCAGCGCGGCCATGGTGTCCGGCGTCTGGCCCTCGTATGCGGCCTTGTACGCGGCGATGAACTCCTGGACCTTGGGATCGGGGCTCTCGACCGTGTAGTGGTTCGAGAAGAAGGAGCCGTCGAGCGCTCCTTCGGCGATCTCGTAGAGCTTGTCCGAATCCCAGCCGTCGCCGCCCATGAGGGGCTGGTTCATGCCGAGCTCTCGGACCTGGCGGGCGATGAGCCCCACGTCGGTGTAGTAGCCGGGGACGTAGATGGCCTCGGGGTTCGACTCGCGGATCTTGGTGAGCTGCGCCTTGAAGTCCTGGTCGCCGGCCTTGAAGCTCTGGTCGGTGACGATCTCGCCGCCGAGCTTCTTGAAGTTCTCGGCGAAGAAGTCGGCGAGGCCGACCGAGTAGGCGTTCCCGACGTCCCGCAGGACCGCGACCTTCGAGATCTTGAGGTTCTCGCGGGCGAACTTCGCCATCACCGTGCCCTGGAACGGGTCGATGAAGCAGACGCGGGACACGAACTTCCGCGTGTTCCCCTGCGGATCGAGCGTGACCTTGGGGTTGGTCGAGGCCGGCGAGATCATCGGCACCTGGTTCTTGTCCGCGACCGGCGCCATGGCGAGCGAGCGGCTGGAGGCGACCTCGCCGAGGAGCACCTTCACCTTCTCGTTCACCACGAGCCGGGTGGCGGCGACCTGAGCCTCCTCCGGCTTTCCCTGCGAGTCGAGGGTCTTGAGGACGAGCTTCTTCCCCTTCACTCCCCCGTTCTTGTTGATCTGTTCGAAGGCGAGCTTGATGCCCTTGTCGGTCGAGTCGCCGAAGGTCGCCTCGGCGCCGGTCATGGAGCCCACGTGGCCGACCACGATGTCGGAAGAGCCACGCTTGCAGCCGAGGGAGAGGAGCAGGGAGACAGCCACCGCCGTGCGCAGGATTCTCATGGAGCCTCCGGAGAAGCGGGTGACAGGTGCTTACTTGTCTCACGCGCGGGTTGTCAACGCGCCGTGCACCTCCGGAACCGGGACAATGCTCGGGCCGCCGGCCCGGTGGGGAAGGGTCCCGAAGTGTGGACCCGCCCGGGAGGAGCGCCGTTGCCCGTGGGGCAGCTGCCCGGTATCGTCGGGCCTCCATGGCGCCGAAGATCCTCCTCGTGGACGACAACCAGGAGCTGCTCACGCTCCTGGCACGCCTCATGGAATCCGAGGGATGGGCGGCGATCCAGGCGGGCAAGGGCCGGGTGGCCCTGGAGAAGCTCCAGGCCGAGAAACCGGCCGCGGCCATCGTGGATGTCCTCCTCCCGGACATGATGGGCTACGACGTCGCCCACGCCCTCAAGAACGCCGGCGTCCCGTTCGTCTTCATGACCGGCGTCTTCAAGGGCGGGCGCGCCGCCAGCGACGCCCGGACGCTGCACGGGGCGGCCGGCTACTTCGAGAAGCCCTTCGAGGGACGGAAGCTCCTCGAGGCGATCCGCGCCCTCCTCCCGTCGGCGCCGCCGAGCAAGGCGAGCCCCGCGCCCGCTCCGCGCCGGGCGCCCGCCACCGAGCTCACCGACTTCGACGTCGAGGTGGCGGTCGAGCCCGACGAGCCGGTCGAGCCGCTGGAGCTCACGGGCCGGGTGGTGCTGACCGAGGACGGGAAGGTCTCGGCCGTGATCCGGGGCGAGACCATCACCGTGGGTCCCATGGCAGCTCCTGCGCGCCCGCCGCCGGCGCCCGGCCCGATCCGCAGCGCCGCGCAGCCCCCTTCGGCTGCCCGGGAGGAGCGCGCGGCGAAGGGCGCGCTCGAGCCCACGGGCCGGCTCAGCGAGAACCTCCCCGAGCTCATCACCGCCTTCTACATCGCCCAGCAGACCGGCGAGCTGACCCTTCAGAAGGGGAAGGTGAAGAAGACCATCTTCTTCGAGAAGGGGCAGCCCTGCTTCGCGATCTCCAACCTCATCGCCGATCGGTTCGGGCCGTTCCTCGTCCGCGTCGGCAAGATCACGAACGCCCAGCTCGAGCTCTGCCAGGCCGCCGCGGACCGCACCGGGAAGCGTGCCGGCGACGTGCTCGCGGAGATGGGGCTCCTCAAGGAGACGGAAAAGCTCTACTACGTCGCACAGCAGGTGAAGGCGATCATCTACTCCGTCTTCGGCTGGGAGGAGGGCGAGTACCGGCTCCACTTCGCGGACAAGGCCGCCCAGGAGGCGATCAAGATCGACCTCCACCCGGCGAACCTCATCACCCGCGGGGTGAAGAAGCTCTACAAGCCGGAGCGGCTCTACCGGCTGCTCTCGCCCGAGGACCGGCTCATCCCCTCGCCGCAGCCCTCGTACGGCCTGCACGAGGTGGAGCTCGAGCGCTGGGAGGCGGAGCTGCTCCCCAAGGTGGACGGCACGCGGACGATGGCCGAGCTCGCCCACGTGGCGCAGCGCCCGGAGCACGCCGTGTACGGCTTCCTCTACGGGCTCGTGGCGCTCAAGATCCTCGACCGGACGGCGACGGTGGTCTGAGCAGGCGTCCCGTTCACGCAGCCCAGGCCGGCTTGCCCTGGGCGGTGAGGTAGAGCGCTCTCCCGGCGTGCGGGCCCAGCAGCTCCAGCACCTGGCGATCCGAGGTGCGCAGGCTCTGCTTGTGCGGGAGGAGACTCCAGATCGCGAGCACGGCGACGACGCGGTCCTCGGCGACGAGCGGCACGCAGGCGGTGAGGTCGGGGTCGCCCGGCTCCGCCCCCTCGCCGATCACCCACGCCTTCCCCTCCGCGGCGACGCGTCCGATTGGCCCATGCCCGGGCGTCACCGGCGCGAGCTTCCCCGGCTCCACGCCGACGGACTGGACCGCGACCAGCTCACCGTTCGCACCGGACTCGAAGACCGCCACCTCCTCGGAGCCGACGAGGTTCACGACCACGTCCTGGATCGCGCGGAGCACCTCGCCGTGGTCGGTGGAGCCGTGGAGCCGCTCGAGCGCCACGCAGACGTTGATCGCGTCCGAGAGCTTCTCCTCGAGGTCCACCATCGCGGCCTGCGCCCTGCGTCGCTCGGATTCGGCGGCGGCGAGGCGCTCGAGGAGGTCGGCGGCGTCGGCGCGGGCGGGTTCACGCGCGGTCCGATGGTGGACAGGGTAGGCGTTCAGCATGTGATCCCCCGGGGTGGCCGGTAAACCCCGCTGCTTCCCCAGGTGATTGCGCGGCTCGTGCCACGGACGCGCGGGCGAGGTGGGAGATCCGCTCCCGCGAGGGATCAACGGCTTCGGGTCGCCACCCGGTCGGCGCGCCCTCCCCGCCAGGGCTGGCGCGCGCAGCTCGCGTTCACCCGGGGTCGTCGAGCACCCGACTCGGGAAACCGCCTCCAGACGGGGGTTCAGGCCGCGGCCGTGGGATCTCGGCCGGCCCCGAGGGGCGGGATGCGCGCCGCGAGCGCCAGGTGCTCGCGGCTGCGGAGCGCGTCGTG
>JAEZXM010000193.1 GCA_023419875.1 Pseudomonadota bacterium
GCTCTCGTGAACGCGCAGGAGCTGACGCCCCGGGAGATCGTCGCTGAGCTGGATCGCTACGTGGTCGGGCAGGGCGCCGCCAAGCGGGCGGTGGCGCTCGCGCTCCGGACCCGCTGGCGCCGCCAGCGCGTCGGCGCCGACCTGCGCGACGAGATCCTCCCGAAGAACATCATCCTCATCGGGCCGACCGGCGTGGGGAAGACCGAGATCGCTCGCCGGCTGGCGCGGCTCGCCGGCGCACCTTTCGTGAAGGTCGAGGCGTCGAAGTTCACCGAGGTCGGCTACGTCGGCCGGGACGTCGACGCGATGATCCGCGACCTCGTCGAGGCGGCGGTGAAGCTCGTCAAGGAGGAGGAGGTCGAGAAGCTCCGCGACCGCGCCCGCGAGGCGGCCGAGGAGAAGGTCCTCGACGCGCTCGGGTACGGCGGCGGGCTCGGGCTCGGCTTCCGGGGCATGGCCGCGCGGGTGCGGCAGGGCTCGGAGGCCGGCGAGCCGGAGCACGCCCATGCGGGATCGCGCGAGAAGGCGCGGGCGCAGCTCCGCGCCGGGACCCTGGACGACGACTCCGTCGAGGTGGAGGTCTCCGAGCGCGCCACCCCGGTGATGCCGTTCATGGGCCCGGGCATGGAGGACATGGCGCAGGGCATCCAGGACATGGTCCAGGGGCTCGGGAACAACCCGATCCTCTCGATGCTGGGCGGCGGCGCGAAGAAGCGGAAGCGTCGCCTGCCGGTGAAGGAGGCGCTCGAGCTCCTCACCCAGGAGGAGGCGTCCCGGATGGTGGACATGGAGCGGGTGGTCCGGGAGGCCCTGGACCGCGCGCAGAACGCGGGGATCGTCTTCATCGACGAGATCGACAAGATCGCCGGCGGGGACGGCGGCTCCACCCGCGGCCCGGACGTCTCGCGCGGCGGCGTGCAGCGCGATCTCCTCCCCATCGTCGAGGGCGCGAACGTCAACACCAAGTACGGCGTGGTGAAGACCGATCACATGCTCTTCATCGCCGCGGGCGCGTTCCACGTCGCGAAGGTCTCGGATCTCATCCCCGAGCTCCAGGGTCGGTTCCCGATCCGCGTCGAGCTCGAGCCGCTCGGCCGCGCGGACCTCGTCCGCATCCTCACGGAGCCGAGGAACAGCCTGGTGCGGCAGTACACCGCCCTGCTCGCCACCGAGGGCGTGGACGTGCAGTTCCGCGACGACGCCATCGAGGAGGTGGCGCGCATCGCCGCGGAGGTGAACGAGCGGATGGAGAACATCGGCGCGCGCCGCCTGCACACGGTGATGGAGAAGCTGCTCGACCCGGTGTCGTTCGACGCCACCGAGCTGCGCGGGCAGCGGATCGTGATCGACGCGGCCACGGTGCGGGAGCGCCTCCAGGGGATCGCGGAGGACGAGGACCTCTCGCGGTACATCCTGTGAGCGCGGGGCGAGCGAACCGCTTTTCTCCTGCGCGCAGCCTGATATAAGCGCTCCATGACGGACAACGCGCAGTGGGCGGAGCGGTCGAACCGGGTCCTCACTCCGAACTACCGGCAGCAGCCGGTCGCCATCGTTCGCGGTGAGGGCGTCCGCGTCTTCGACGCCGAGGGGAACGCCTACTACGACTTCCTGGGCGGCGTGGCCGTGGACGTGCTCGGGCACTGCCATCCGGCGCTCGTGCGGGCGCTCGCGGAGCAGGCGAACCAGGTCTGGCACGTCTCCAACCACTTCTTCATCCCTCGCCAGGTCGAGCTCGCCGAGGCGCTCCTCGCGGTGACGCCGTTCGCGCGGCGGGCCTTCTTCTGCAACAGCGGCGGCGAGGCGAACGAGGCGATGCTCAAGCTCGCCCGGAAGTACTTCGCCGATCAGGGCCACCCGGAGCGCCACGAGATCGTCGCCTGCGAGGGGGCCTTCCACGGCCGCACGCTCTTCACGGTCACGGTGGGCGGCCAGGCGAAGTACCGGCAGGGCTTCGAGCCGGTCGTCCCCGGCGTGCGGCACGTGCCGTTCGGGGACGTGCGCGCGCTGGAGGCCGCGCTCGGCGACCGGACCGCGGCCTTCATCGTGGAGCCCATCCTGGGCGAGAGCGGCGTCGTTCCGGCGCCGGAGGGCTACCTCCGGGCGGCGCGCGAGCTCACGCGCAAGCGGGGCGTCCTCCTGTGCCTGGACGAGATCCAGACGGGCATGGGCCGGACGGGCAAGCTGTGGGCGCACGAGTGGCTCGGCATCGAGCCCGACCTCATGTCGTCGGCGAAGTCGCTGGGCGGCGGCTTCCCCATCGGCGCGCTGCTCGCGAGCGAGGAGGTCGGCGCGCACCTCACCGCGGGCAGCCACGGCTCCACGTTCGGCGGGAACCCGCTCGCCTGCGCGGTGGCGCTGGCAGTGCTGAAGGAGCTCCAGGGCGGCGTCCTCGCCGCCTCGCGGGAGGTGGGGGCGCGGCTCCGGGCCGGGCTCGAGAAGCTCGCCTCCGGCGGCCGCGTGAAGGAGGTCCGAGGACGGGGCATGCTGCTCGGCCTCGTGGTGAAGGGAGTCGCCGCCGCCGACGTCGGGCGCGAGGCCCGGGCGCGCGGCGTGCTCGCGAACCCCATCGGCGACGACGTGGTCCGCTTCGCGCCGCCGCTCACGCTCACCGCCGCCGAGGCCGACGACGCGCTGGCCCGGATCGGCGCCGCCCTCGCGGCCGCCCCCGAGCGGTAGGAGGCACGTCCCATGGTCCAGGAGCGACGCGAGAAGCGCGACTTCCTTCGGCTGACCG
>JAEZXM010000196.1 GCA_023419875.1 Pseudomonadota bacterium
GTTCCGCTACCTGCGGAGCTCCGGGCAGCGCCGCTGAGCGGCGGGGCGCCGGTCCCGTCCTCGGTCGCGCCGGCCGTCCGGCAGGTCCCGGCCGAGGCTCGGCCGGACGATCCGGCAGCACCCTGACTTCACGCGAGCTCTCTCGGGGGGGCCTGGAGAAATGGAGTGACGTTCCGGTTGCGTTGGCAGCCCGGCTCTCGAATGACAGGGTCCGCTTGCTCGGCCCGCACCGAACGGGCGAGGGCGAGGTCCACATGGCTTCGATGCTCCTGGACGGCGAGTGGGTCGGCGCCTCCGACGGCGCCACCCGCGTGGTGGTGAACCCGGGGACGGGCGAGCGGATCGACGAGGTCCCGGTGGCCACCGACCGGGACGTCCTCCGCGCCATCGAGGCGGCGCAGCGCGCCCGCCCGCGGATCCGCGACCTGCCGGCGCACGAGCGGGCGCGGATCCTGATCGAGGTGGCCGGGCGGATGGAGGACGATCGGAACGCGCTGGCGCAGCTCCTCGCCCGCGAGAACGGAAAACCCATCCGCCAGACCCGCGAGGAGGTCGGCGCCGCAGCCCGCATCTTCCGCGGGTTCGGCGAGGAGGCGAAGCGCCTCTTCGGCCGGGTGATGCCCATGGACGCCGTGCCCGGCATGGAGCGCCACTTCGCAGTCACCATCCGCCAGCCGCTCGGCGTGGTTGCGGCGATCGTGCCGTTCAACTACCCGGTGGAGCTGTGGGCGCACAAGGCCGCGGCTGCGCTCGCCGCCGGCAACGCCCTCATCAGCAAGCCGCCCACACCCTGCCCGCTCACGCTGCTCGCGGTGGCCCGGCTGCTGGAGGAGGCGGGGCTGCCCCGCGCCGCCCACCAGATGCTCACCGGGCCCGGCGAGACGATGGGGCGGATCCTCGCCGAGAGCCCGGGCGTGCAGCTCATCACCGTCACCGGCAGCGTCGAGACGGGCGTGTCGCTGGCCCGGGCCGCCGCGGGCCAGCTCAAGCGCGTGCACGCGGAGCTGGGCGGCAACGACGCCTCGATCGTCTGCGCGGACGCCGACCTGGAGCGCGCCGCCGAGGCGATCGTGATGGGCCGCCTGGCGCGCGGGAACGGCCAGATCTGCTGCTCCGTCAAGCGGGTGCTGGTCCACGAGTCGGTCAAGGCCGAGCTGGCCCGCCGCCTGACGGAGTGGGCGAAGCGGCTCTCGGTCGGCGATCAGCTGCTCGAGACCACCGAGGTGGGTCCGCTCATCAGCCCGGCCGCGGCCGAGGAGGTGGTCGGCCGCGTGCAGCAGGCGGTCGAGGCGGGGGCGGTGCTCCTGGCGGGTGGGAGTCGGCGCGGCGCGTTCGTGGAACCCACGGTGCTGCTCGACGTGCCCACCACCGCGGCCGTCTTCCACGAGGAGACCTTCGGCCCCGTGGTGCCGCTCGTCGGCTTCACCTCCATCGACGAGGCCGTCGCCCTCGCCAATGACTCGCAGTACGGCCTCCAGTCGGCGGTGTTCACGCGCGACATCTCCACCGCGCTCTCCGTCGCGCACCGGCTGGAGGCGGGCGGGGTGATGGTGAACTGGGGGTCGGCGCTCCGTTCCGAGACCCTGCCCTTCGGCGGCATCAAGCGGAGCGGGATGGGCCGCGAGGGCGTCCACGACACCCTCCTGGAGATGACGGAGCAGAAGGCGATCCTGTTCCACGACGCGCTGCCGGCCGCGGGTCAGGCCACGTAGGAGGCGCGGTGAGCGCCGTCCCCCGGCTCGAGCTGCGCGGAGTCAGCAAGCGCTACGACGCCACGCTCGCCCTCCGCGAGGTGGACCTCCGGGTCGACGCGGGCGAGGTCCACGCGCTGGCCGGGGAGAACGGGGCCGGGAAGTCCACCCTCATCAAGATCCTCGCCGGCGCGGTGCGTCGCGACGCGGGCACGATCGCCCTGGACGGCGCCGAGGTCGAGCTCGCCAATCCGCTCGCCGCACACGCGGCGGGCATCCGCGTCGTGTATCAGGAGTTCAGCCTGGTGCCGACGGTCTCGGTCACCGAGAACGTGCTGCTGGGGCAGCTCCCGGCCGGGCGGGCCGGCGCCTGGATCGACTGGAGGGCCGCTCACCGGCGCGCGGCGGAGGCCATCGCCTCGCTGGGCTTCGAGGTGCCGGACGTCCGCAGGCGGGTGAGCGCCCTCCCCGTCTCCCAGCGCCAGATGATCGAGATCGCCAAGGCGATGCTGGAGCGGCCGCGAATCCTGGTGCTCGACGAGCCCTCGGCGGTGCTCTCGACCCGGGACCTCGATCGCCTCTTCGCCGCGATCGGCGCGCTGCGCCAGGCTCGGGCCACGGTGATCTACGTCTCCCACCGGCTCGACGAGGTGTTCTCGATCGCCGACCGGATCACGGTGCTCAAGGACGGGGCCCGGGTCGATACGGTGCGGACCGGCGAGATCGACCAGGCGGGCCTGGTGCGGATGATGGTGGGCCGGCCGCTGGGCGAGATCTACCCGGTCCGCCGGGCGCAGCCCGGGGCCGCGCCGCTCCTCGAGGTCCGGGCCCTGACCCGCCGTCGGGCCTTCCGGGACGTCTCGCTCGAGCTCGCGCCCGGCGAGATCCTGGGCGTCAGCGGCCTCGTGGGGAGCGGCCGCAGCGAGGTGGTCCGGGCCATCGCCGGGGCGGACCGGCCGGACGCCGGCGAGATGCTCCTGGGCGGTCGGCCCTACCGCCCGCGCTCCCCGGCCGACGCCCTCCACGCCGGGATCGCCATGCTCAGCGAGGATCGCGCCCGCGACGGGCTCGTCCCGGCCCTTTCACTACGGGACAACCTGAGCCTGGCCTCGTTCGCGCGGATGTCGCGGCTCGGGGTGCTGCGCCGGCGGGTCCAGCAGACGCTGGTCGAGGAGCAGGTGCACGCCCTCAACGTCCGCGCCGCCTCGGCGGCGGACCCGGTGAGGCGCCTCTCCGGCGGCAACCAGCAGAAGGCGCTGGTGGGCCGCTGGCTGATGCGCGGGGCCCGCGTGCTCATCCTCGACGAGCCCACACGTGGGGTGGACGTCGGCGCCAAGGCCGAGATCTACCGGATCGTCGCCCGGCTGGCGGAGGGGGGCATGGGCATCCTGCTGGTCTCCTCCGAGCTGCCGGAGATCCTCGGCCTCTCGGACCGGATCCTGGTGATGCGCGGCGGCCGGATCGTCGGCCGCTTCCTGCGGGGCGATGCCACCGAGGAGCGGCTGCTCGCCGCCGCTGCCGGTGTGGCGCCGGAGGCTGCGTGATGAACGAGGCGAACGGGCTCCTGACGTGGGTCCGCGACCGGCTGCGCCCACCCGCCGAGGGTGCCGGCGCGGAGGACGAGGCGGGCCGGAGGGCGCGGCTGGTCGCGTACCTGCCCATCGCCGCCTTCCTCGTCCTCGCCACCATCGCCGCGGTCACCTCCGACGCCTTCCTGACCGAGAGCAACCTCGGCAACCTCCTCCGCCAGATCGTCACCAATGGTCTCATCAGCCTGGGGATGCTGGTCGTGATCCTCAGCGGAGGCATCGACCTGTCGGTCGGTCCGACGCTGGCGCTGGCCGGGATCGTCGGGGCCGGCCTCCTCAACGCCCTGCCCTGGGGCGTGGCGGTGCCCATCGGCGTGGCGGTGGCGCTGGTGGCGGGGGCGGTGAACGGCGCCCTCGTCGCCTACCTGCGCATGCCGCCCTTCGTCGCGACGCTGGCCACCATGTCGGCGTTCCGGGGGCTCGTCTACGTCTACTCGGAGACGCCGATCGTCACCACCAGCACCTCCTTCCGCCGGTTCGTGGTCTCCAGCGTCGGGCCCGTCCCCGGCGTCGCCCTGGCGATGCTGGCCTGCTTCCTCGTCGTGAGCTTCTTCCTCAACCGGACCACCGCGGGCCGCAACATCTACGCCATCGGCGGCAACGCCGAGGCGGTGCGGCTGGCCGGCATCGACGTGCGCGCGCACACGCTCCTCGCCTACGTGATCTCGGGCGGATTCTCCGGCCTGGCGGGCCTGATCCTGACGAGCCGGCTCGGCATCGCCCAGCCGAGCGTCGGCAATGGCATGGAGCTCGACGCGATCGCGGCCTGCGTCATCGGTGGCGCGTCGCTCTCGGGCGGCGTGGGGACGGTCCGGGGGACGCTCGCCGGCGTGCTGCTGCTCGGCCTCATCAGCAACCTTCTCAACCTGTACAACGTGCAGGCGTACTACCAGCAGATCTTCAAGGGCGCGTTGATCGTGCTCGCGGTGTTGACGCGGAGAAGAGGGGAGTGACGGCCGCCCGGGGGTCGGGGCGGCGCAGATGTCACGCAGGCAATGACCCGGAGGAAAGGGGACTCGCATGATGCGCAGGATCGGGTTCGTGCTGGTCGCGGCCGTGTTCGTCTTCACCTCGGCTTGCTCGCGGAAGACGTCGGAGCAGGCGGCGGGTGCCGGCCCGAAGACGCTCAGGATCGGGATGG
>JAEZXM010000040.1 GCA_023419875.1 Pseudomonadota bacterium
GTCGAGCGCCTCCGCCGGCCAGCGCACGCCGACGTCGGGCGGCACCTCCACCGCGCCGGGAGGGGGGACGCCGCGGAGCGGGTCGCGCGGCGGCAGGCGCCCGAGCCAGGTGGGCAGCGCCTGGTGCAGGAACCTCCGGTACGCGAACGCGGTCGGGAAGTCGCGGCCCGCGAGCCGGAAGGGCACGACGCAGCTCCCGTCCACGGCCTCGAGGCGCACGTCCAGCTTTCGTCCGGCGGCCTCGAGCATTCGCGGCAGGAAGAACGCCGGGGAGTCGTCGGCGACGACGGCGCAGGCGTGGCGGGCGAGCGCCGGGAGCAGCTCCTTCCCCTCCCCCGGCCGCCGCTCGATCCACGGATGGTAGATCGCCTTCCCCGCGAGCCGCCGCGCGTTGTCGGCCATCCCCTGAATCACGAACGTGTGGAACCGGTCGCTCGCCCACGGGTAGTCGCAGCGGAGCGCCTCGAGGACCAGCACCGGCTTGGCGAGCTCGCGCCCCAGCTCGGCCGCGCGCTGGAGGGCGGGGTTCGCGCGGGTGCGCCTGTTCATCGTCATCCAGTGGACGACGAAGGACCGCTCCGGGCGGAGGGGCGCGGCGTTCAGGGGACGGATACGCTCGGAGGGGACCGGCATGGATTACACGTGATTCCGGAGGCAGAGCTCCTTCGGATCCGGATCGAGGTAGACCTGCCCGGCAAGGTACTCGACCCCGCACCGCCGGACGTGGTGGCGCACCAGCGTGAGCGGCACGACCAGCGGGACGAGCCCGCGGCCGTAGTCCGTCACCAGCTGCTCGAGCTCCTTGCGATCGCCCTGGGCGAGGACCTCGCGGAAGTAGCCGAGCATGTGCTGGAGCACGTTCGTGTGCCGTCCGCGCGTCGCCGGAATCTTGAGCGCCTCCATGAACCCGCGCCCGTACTCGTCCACCGCCGCTGCGATGGGGCCCTTCGCGAGCCCGCCCACGATGGCGCCCAGCCGGCGGTACGCGGCCGGGCTGTGCGCGAGCAGCGTGAGCTTGTGGACGGTGTGGAAGGCGACCAGCCGCCCGCGCGTCATCCCGGGCCGCTCCGCCTTCCACCGCGCGTACGCGAACACGCGCTCCACGAAGCTCTCCCGCAGCGCGGGATCGTGGAGCCGCCCCTCCTCCTCCACCGGCAGGAGCGGGAGGCGATCGAGGAGCACGCGGGCGAACGCGCCGACGCCGTCGCGTCGCGGCGGACCGCCCTTCGGCGTGTGGACGCGCACGCGCTCCATCCCACACGACGGCGAGTCCTTCTTGGTGACGTAGCCGTCCAGGTCCTCGGCCGCGAGCTCGGCCACGCGCCGCTCCGCGTAGGCGCGCATCGCCTCGGTGTGATCGGCGCCGCTCCGCTCCGCGACGAGGCGCGGCGCCTCGGACCGACCGACGAGCCGGATCGGCTCGCGCGGCACCCCGAGGCCGAGCTCCAGCTCGGGGCAGACCGGCACCCACTCCGAGAACTGCGCGAGCACCTCGGTCAGGAAGTCGTCGCGCTTGTGCTGCCCGTCGTAGCGGACCTTCTTGCCGAGCAGGCAGGAGGAGACGCCGATCCGCAGCCGGGCGCGGGCCATGTCCATAGCCTAGACGCGAGACGGAGCGGTTGCACCCGGAAGGACGCGGCTCGACGACCGTCAGGTGGCCTCGAGGCGCCCAGCGATCTCCGTTCGCAACTCGCACTCCGAAGCTCCGCGCTCCGCGATGGTAGGATTCGAGCCGAGCGCGCGATCGACCACGAGAACGTGCAGCGCGCTGCCTTCACCAGGAGCGAACCATGACGGACCCGAGACGGCTCAGGCACGTGGTGCTCTTCGCGTTCAAGCCGGGGACGCCCGCCGGCGAGCTGCGCAGGATCGAAGAGGAGTTCGCCGCGCTGCCGGCGCTCATCCCGCAGATCCGTGAGTTCGAGTGGGGCACCGACGAGAGCCCCGAGGGGCTCGCGGACGGGCACACCCACTGCTTCCTCGTGACCTTCGCCTCGGCCGCGGAGCGCGACGCGTACCTCGTCCACCCGGAGCACGAGCGGTTCGTGGAGGTGCTCGAGCGCCACCTGGAGCGGGCGACGGTGGTGGACTACTGGGCGCGGTGAGGAGGCGCCGGCGCGCCTGCCGACCATCACCCCTCGTCCGGGAAGAGGCTGTCCTTCATCGCCCGCCACGACTGGACGATCATGGCGCCGCGATCCGGGTCGCCCTTGAGGATGGAACGCATGTAGTTGCGCGCCTGCTCCGGGGTGATGTGCGGCGGGAGCGGTGGGACGTTCGGATCCACGCGCGCCTGCACCAGGCAGGGACGATCGGCCGCCAGGGCCCGCTCCCAGCCTGCCGCCACGTCCTCCGGGCGCTCCATCCGCACGGACGCGAGGCCGAGCGATTCGGCGAATGCGGCGTAGTCCACCGCGGGCAGGTCCTGGGAGGCGGCGAGCTTCGGGTCGCCGGCCGTCACCCGCTGCTCCCAGGTCACCATGTTGAGATCGCGGTTGTCGAGGACGAGCGCGATCCAGCGCGGGTCCCTCCACTCGCGCCAGTACCTCCCCACGGTGATGAGCTCCGCGAGGCCGTTCATCTGCATCGCGCCGTCCCCGGCGAGCGCGAAGACGGGCCGCTCCGGCCAGGCGAACTTGGCGGCGATCGCGTACGGAACGGCGGGACCCATGGTGGCGAGGTTGCCGGAGAGCGAGCA
The DNA here is from genome assembly GCA_023419875.1 of Pseudomonadota bacterium. GTDB lineage: Bacteria > Myxococcota > Myxococcia > Myxococcales > Anaeromyxobacteraceae > Anaeromyxobacter. Next base: position 2,699 of record JAEZXM010000040.1, read on the forward strand.
CATCATGCCGGGTCGGATCCGGAGGTCCCGCGCGTACCAGTTGGCGGTCGACCCCGAGTCGGCGGCGAGGATGGCGCCGTCGGGCAGGCGCGGCGAGAGCTCCCGGAAGACGAGCTGCGGGTTGATGGGATCCGCCGCGTTCCTCGCCTGCGCCTCGAGCACCCTCCACCAGCGGCGCACGTCCGCCTCGATCTTCTCGCGCCAGGAGGTGTCCTCCTTCGCCCGGAGGAGCGGCCGCAGCGCACGCAGTGCCTCGGCGGAGTCGCCGACGAGGTTCACCTCCATGGGATAGCGGATCGAGAGCAGCCGGCCGTCGATGTCGATCTGGACCCCGCGGGCCTGGCCCTCGGGCGGGAGAAACTCGGGGTACGGAAACGACGAGCCGACCATGAGGAGCGTGTCGCACTCGTTCATCATGTTCCACGACGGCTTGCTCCCCAGGAGACCGATCGGCCCGGTCACCCACGGGAGATCGTCCGGGAGAGCGGCCTTCCCGAGCAGGGCCTTCGCCACTCCGGCGCCGAGCAGCTGGGCGACCTCGGTCACCTCGGGCCCCGCGCGCAGCGCGCCCGCCCCCACCAGCATCGCCACGCGCCGGCCGGCGTTCAGGACCTCCGCCGCTCGCTCGAGATCGCGCCGGGCCGGGATCACCCGCGGCTGCTCCCATCCCAGGCCGGAGTGGACGGTGGCGTGCTCGCGCGGCGGATCGGCGTACTCCTCCTCCTGGACGTCGTTCGGGACGACGATCGCCGTCACCGTCCGCTCGGCGAGCGCGATCCGCATCGCCCGGTCCACGAGGTGGCGGGCTTGCGGCGGCACCATGAGCGTCTGCACGTACTCGCGCGCCACGTCCTTGAACAGGTTCTGGAGATCGACCTCCTGCTGGTAGTCGCCGCCCATCGCGGCGCGCGCCGTCTGCCCCACGATGGCGACGACCGGCTGATGATCCATCCGCGCGTCGTAGAGCCCGTTGAGCAGGTGGATGGCGCCCGGCCCGGAGGTCGCCATGCAGACGCCCACCTCTCCCGTGAACTTCGCGTGGGCGCAGGCCATGAAGGCCGCCATCTCCTCGTGGCGCACCTGCACGAGTTCGAGCTCGCCGACGTCGTGGAAGGCGCCGAAGATGCCGTTGATGCCGTCGCCCGGGTACCCGAACACGCGCCGCACGCCCCAGGCCACGAGCCGCCGCAGGATGAACTGACCGACGTTCATGCCCCCTCCCGCCGGCTCCGCACACGAGAACCACCCGGGCGGACCACGGGAAACGTGAGGATCCGCACGCCGGATGTCAGAGCGGCGGCCGCGAGCAGCCCTCCCTCCAGCCGCCTGGGCAGGCGCCGCCCGCCCGGGCTCGCGCGGCCGCGGCGGCCTTCAGGGCTCCTCGACCACGTACCCCGCCTCGACGTGCTCGATCAGCTCCGGCGCCGCCCGCACGAGGATGTCGTTCAGGAGGTTGTCGCGCTCGTATCGCCACGCGTCCACGTCCAGGCCGAGCACGGGATCCTCCTCCACGAGCGGCTCGATGAGCCGGGCCCACCTGTTGACCTTGGAGCGGAGCACGCTCGGCCGCAGCGGTCCCGCGGCGAGCTCGCGCCCGAGCTCCTCGAACCGCTCCCACTCCGTGGACGCGAGCAGGTTCAGGAACGGGTCGCAGCCGGACGGGACCACCCAGGCGTTGTCCCAGACCCCGACCGGCGAGCAGTCGACCGGCTTCACGTTCCAGTTCGGCAGCGGGTGATCGGCGCCCATCCCGCAGTCCTCGACGTACCAGTCGCACCACGGGAACGTGTTGTCCATGTCCCACGGGATGAGATGGAACCGGCCGTCCACTGCGGTGTCGCGGTACCAGAAGTAGTTGTGCGGGCCGAGCGGGAAGCATTCCGGGCCGGGGCAGGAGTAGATCGCCGTCACCCCGTCCCAGTTCTCGATGCCGCGATCGACCGCCATGTAGCGCAGGAGCCCCTCCACGTCGACGTGCGAGGAGATCGGGCCGGTCGAGCCCTGGTCCACCGCGTCCGCCACGGCCGTGGTGAACGCGAGGAAGTCGGCCGGGCCGTCGCCCTCCTCCTGCCCGTCCTCGACGTACTCCGTGAAGCCCGCCTCGCCGAGCCACTCGCGCCCGGCGGGGTTCGGCCAGACCTCCTTGTAAAGGCTCCCGCCCGCCGCCTGCGGGTAGTGGTAGGCGGCGTACCGGTCGTCCACGTCCTCGACGGCGATGAACAGGCCGATGAAGGTGTCGTTGATGAAGAGCCGCGCCGGCGCGGTGCGCGGCGCGTCCACGCCGAAGTCGAAGTACGTGCTGTAGGCGAGCATCTCGCGGAGCATGCTCGGGTCGCGCGAGCCGGCGTGCAGGTTGAGCTTCTTGAGGCCGTGGTACCGCGTGCTCGCGTACTCGTTGAACTTGAACTTGTACGAGATCTTCCGGCAGTGCGGCAGGTCGAGGCGGGGACGCGAGAGCGTCTCGTCGCGCGTATCGACGCTCGGATCGCCGTCCTCGTCCAGGGTCGGCGCCCCCCAGCAGGTCCCGAGCGTCCCGAACGCGCCCTTGTGGCGGAACCCGACCTGGCCGAGGTCCACGGGCCCACCTCTCTCGCCGCGGACGACGAGCGATGCCGGCATCCACTCCTCCAGGATGCCGTGGGCCTCGAGGTCGGCCCAGTCGGCCGGGGTCATCGTCACCTCGTAGGTGAGCACCTGGCCCGGCTGGAAGACCACCTCGTCCTCGGAGCCGTCCACCACCCCGACCGCGGGGTAGCCGGACGATCCTCCCCCGCCGCACGCGGTGAGGCAGGCGGCGGCGAGGAGCGCCGCGGATGCGCTGAACCATCCGTGAATCTGTGCGCGAGGCATCTTCGGCTCCGGTTCTCCGGAACCACGTGGCTCCGGCGAAAGCAGGCGACCGGATGGTTTCATGGCCGGCACCTGCACGGCAATGCCGATGACCGGGACGGCGACCGCGTGATCCGCTCGTTCCGCCCGGAGCACCGCTCATCACCCGCAGCGCGCCGTTCGCTCCCGCCGAGCGCCGGTCCAACCTTTCGGGGCCCCGTTCCTAGCGATCGCCGCCCGCCTGGAACTCGGCGAGCTGTTCGAGGAAGCGGTCCGTCGAGACGAGGGCGAACTCCAGCGTGGCGAGCGCTCCGAACGACCAGGCGACCACGTCGGCGGGCGACGCGAGACCCAGCTCCCGGAACGCGGCGTCGACGGCGCGCCCTTCGAGGTCGACGGAGTCGTCCGCCGGGAGGGGACGTCCTTCGAGCCCGAGCTGCACCGAGAGCGGCTGGAGCAGGACGACGGTCCTGGTCGCGCGGAAGCGAGCCACGAAGGGCTCCCAGCTCAACCATCCCGTCAGGCCACCGCCCACGAGGACGAGGGGCTCGCCAGCGCCGAACACCCGCGATTGCAATGCCACGCCGTTCATGCACCGCCTACGGTGTCCGCACGTCCGCGCCGGCGCCACTCCCACGAAGGTGCACGCACCGCTCGCCGAACGGCCACGACGCGGTTGCGGAGGTACACTGCCGAGGCTGTATCCGCCTCACGCCCGCCGCCGCCGCCGCCGCGGCTGGATGATCTCGACCGCCTCGTCCCGGCTCGACACCGCATGGACCTGGCCGCGGGCGGCCACGTACTTCCAGGCGAGCCGGGTCGACCGAGAGATCTCATCGGGCGTCGTCGAGAGCAGGGTCGAGATCCCGGGCTCGGCGAGCATGTCGTCGAGGCCGAGCTGCCCGCCCCGCACCTGCTCCGCGAGGCGCGGGTTGAACAGTCCGTGAAGCACTTCCTCCGGGCGGAGCCTGGACCGCGGGCCCTCCGCGAGATCGCGGAAGGTGCGGAGAAAGCCGTACTGCACGAGCCCGCTGCAGATGAAGCTCGCCGGCGCCACGCGGTTGCGCGCGTGCGCTCGCTGCAGTGCGCCGGCCAGGGCGTCCGGCACGGCCTCGGGCCGCCCGACCAGCCGTTGCTTCAGGATGGCCAGCGCGATGGACAGGATCGTCCCGAACGAATAGCCCGCCTGGATGAAGTCGAGCATCCGGCCGCGGACCGTGGACTGGACCTCCTCGTCGAACCAGGGGGCCTCGAGGCGCAGGAAGGACACCGCCGTGCCCCGCCGCCGCGCGTCGTGAGCGAGCAGGTCGGAGAGGCGCCGGAGGTCCACGCCCTGCCTCACCGCCTCGATGACGAACGCGTGCTCGAACCCCTTGTCGTGCTGCGGGATCAGGAACACCAGCGCGGCGTGGCTGAACGGACTGTCCGTCATGTAGCGGATCGCCCGGCTCAAGGCCGCGTCGCCCGAGACGAGGACCACGTCCGACCGTCGCAGGTGCCCGCCCGCGAGGAACTGCTCGATGGACATCGGGAGCTCGTCGGCGGCGGAGACCCGGGCAGCTTGGGCGGACATGGGGAACCTCCGAGGGTGAAGCGTAGCGCGCGGGGAACGCCGGGGATAGGGTCCACACCGTTCGTGCCGGCACCGCGCCGGCGAGGAGGACGCCGTGGATCCGCCGACCACTCTCCCGCTGCACCTCGACTTCGCCCGCCCGGACGATCGCGGCGTCTGGCTCCACCCGCCGCCGGAGTGGCGCATCGACCGAGGGCTCCACCTCGTCACCGGGGCGAAGACCGACTTCTGGCAGCGGACCCACTACGGCGTTCGCCGGGACGACGGGCACGTCTACCAGCTCCGCATCGCCGGCGAGTTCACCCTGGAGACGCGCGTCCGCTGGTCTCCTCGGAGCCAGTACGATCAGTGCGGGCTCATGGTCCGGGGCGGTCCGGAGACCTGGCTCAAGTGCTCGATCGAGTACGAGGACGAGGCGCACGCACGGTTGGGCTCCGTGGTCACGAAC
>JAEZXM010000297.1 GCA_023419875.1 Pseudomonadota bacterium
GGAGAGGTCCTCGCCCGGGCCGAACTGCGTGGGGTTCACGAAGATCGTGGCGAGCGAGAGCCCTCGCCGTCCGCCCTCGTCGGCCCTCCGCCGCGCCTCGTGCATGAGCGAGAGGTGGCCCGCGTGCAGGAACCCCATCGTCGGGACGAGCGCGAGCCGGGCGCCGGCCTCGCGCGCCGCCAGGCAGCGCGCCTGCCACGCGGCGGGGTCGATGAAGAGCTCGGGGCCCGCCATGGCTCAGACCGGCGCGCCGTGCGCGTCCGGCGCGTCGTCCGCCTCGGGCTCCTGGTCCGCGCTCGGGACCGGGACGAGCCGGAGGGCGCTCGCGTGGAACTCGTGCTCCTCGGCGGGGAAGGTGCCGGCCCTCACCTCGGCCGCGTACGCCGCCACCGCGTCGCGCATCGCCCGTCCGAGCTCGGCGAAGCGCTTCACGAACCTGGGGGTGAACGCGTCGTCCATGCCGAGCAGGTCGTTGAGCACCAGGACCTGGCCGTCGGTGTGCGGGCCGGCCCCGATGCCGATGGTCGGGATCGAGAGCTGCGAGGTCATGATCCGTGCGAGCTCGGTGGGGATGCACTCCAGCACGATCGCGTAGCACCCGGCGGCCTCGAGCGCGCGCGCGTCGCGCAGGAGCTGCTGGGCGCGATCGGCGTCCTTGCCCTGGACGACGTACCCGCCGAGCTTGTGCACCGACTGCGGCGTGAGGCCGATGTGGCCCATCACCGGGACCCCGGCGCGAACGATCCGGCGCACCACCTCGGCGTAGTCCGCGCCGCCCTCGAGCTTCACCGCCTCGACCCCGCCCTCGGCGGCGAGCCGCGAGGCCGCGCGGACGGCGTCGTCGAGCGACGCCTGGTAGCTGCCGAAGGGGAGATCGCCCACGAGGTGCGCCCGCCCGGCGCCGCGCGCGAGCCCACGGCGCACGGCGGCGCAGTGGTAGACCATCTGATCGAGCGTCACCGGGAGCGTCGAGTCGTGCCCCTGCACGACCATGCCCAGCGAGTCGCCGACCAGGACGACGTCGACCCCGGCCTCGGCGACCAGCCGGGCGGCGGTGGCGTCGTACGCGGTGACGACGGTGAACCGCTCCCCGGCCTGCTTCAACCGGCGGAGCTCGTGGATGGTGACGTGCTTGGGCCCGCGCGAGGCGTGCGTGGACATCGGTCCGACCTCCGGTGCAGGCCCGCGTGGGGGTCCCGCCCGTCTACGAGGAGACCGGAATCTAACCGGATTCAGGCCCGCGCGTGAACGAAACGCGGGGCGCTCCAGTGCCGCACCCGCTCACGCGATCCAGTCGGGGTTGTGGCTGGTCGCGTCATAGCGGTCGGTCGTCTTGTACCGCTCGTTCGCACCGTCAGCGCCGGCGGGGGCGGTCTTCGCGAGCAGGGCCGCGACCTCGTCCTCGGAGAGCGGCTCGAACCCTCGAGCCACGCGGAGCGCCTGCTCCACGCGCCCGACGGAATCGCAGCCGGTGACGGTGACGCTCACCGGCAGGCTCATCGCGTAGCGCAGCGCCTCCTCGGCGCCGGCCACGTTCACCTGGGGGATCCGCCCGTCGGCGAGCGGCTTCATGCCGATGACTCCCACGCCCTCCTCGACGAGCCGCGGCAGCACGAGCCGCTCGAAGCTGTCGTGGTGCGCGTCGAGCACGTTGAGCGGCATCTGCACCGCGTCCCAGGCGAACCCGTGCGCCGCGGCGGCGTCGAGCATGGCCGCGTGGATCCGCGGCGACTTGTGGCCGGTGAACCCGAGGAAGCGCGCCTTGCCGGCCTCGCGCGCCGCGAGGAGCGCCTCGATCGCGCCCCCGGGCTCGAAGGTGCGGGCGGGATCGTCGTCCCGGATCACCTCGTGGAGCTGGAGCAGGTCCATCTGCTCCACGCCCAGACGCGAGAGGGACTCGTCGATCTGCCGCGCGGCGTTCTCCCTCGAGCGGCCGTCGATCTTGGTCATGAGGAAGACGCGCGCGCGGTACCCGTCGCGCAGGGCGCGCCCCATCCGCCGCTCCGCCTCGCCGCCATGGTAGTCCCAGCAGTTGTCGAGGAACGTCATCCCGCCGTCCACGGCCGTGCGCAGGATGCGCACGCTCTCGTCGGACGAGGCGGGCACGGCGAGGTGGAACCCGCCCAGACCCACGATGGAGACCCGCTCCCCCGTCCGCCCGAGGCGCCGCTGCGGAACGGCCGAGGAGGTTCCGCCGGGCCCGCTCCCGGGCCCGCAGCCGACGGCGGGCCAGACGGTGAGCGCGAGCGCGGCGCGGAGGAAGTCGCGGCGGTTCATGTGAACTCGACGTGAACCTGGTCCGTGCTCCGCCCCGCGGCCCGCCGGTCCGCCCTGTGGAGGCGCGAACGGAAGGTACGCTGCTCGCCCGCCGCAGGTCAGCTCGCCGGGGTCGCGACCGAGAAGGTGATCGGCCACCGGACCGGCTCACGGGGGGCCGTCGGGTCCCTCAGCTCGATCCCGTCTTCGTCCCCAGGGGCACGTAGTTGCGCGTGCCCTTCCGGTGGCGGGAGATCACGGTGAGCAACGTCTCGAGGTGTTCGGGGTCCGCCTCGAGGTCGATGTCGCTGGTGTTGACCACGAGGAGCGGCGTGTCGTCGTAGTGGAAGAAGAAGTCGCGGTACGCCTTCGCGAGCGCGTCGAGCCAGGCCGCGTCGACGGCGCGGTCGTGGTCACGCCCGCGCCTGCGGATCCGGGCGAGGAGCACCTCGGTGCGCGCCTGCAGGTAGACGACGAGGTCGGGCCGCGCCACCCGCGGATCGAGGTGGTCGTAGATCTGGTTGTAGAGCGCCAGCTCGGCCGGATCGAGCGTCAGGGCGGCGAAGATCCGGTCCTTGGCGAAGAGGTAGTCGGCGATCGTCGACTGGTTGAAGAGGTCCTGCTGGAGCAGCGCCTGCTGCTGCTGGTACCGCGAGAGCAGGAAGAAGAGCTGCGTCTGGAAGGCGTGCTTCCTCCGGTCCGCGTGGAAGCCGGCGAGGAACGGGTTGTCATCGGACTGCTCGAGGACGAGCCGCCCGCCCGTGCGCTCGGCCAGGATCCGGGCGAGCGCGGTCTTGCCGACGCCGATGGGCCCTTCGATCGCGATATGCCGGGGGCGGTCCATGGCGGGGCCGGCCCGAGAGTGGCACGGCGCGCTCGGGTTGGGCAACGCGCGCGGCGCCGCGCGCCACCCCCCCCCAGCCCGGAGCTGGCGCCCGCCCGACCTGCCGGAGGGGGCTCGCAAGCCTGACAAATGGATCGTGCCCACCCTGATCAGGGGATCAGAGTTCCTTTGACAGTGATGGTGGCGTCACGTATCGTCACTCCGTTGTCGCGGCAGCGGACGGGAGGTGCCGGATGGGCAGCCGGGTCGTCACCGAGCGGCAGGAAGCGGTGGAAACCTCCTCGATCCGAGGGGATGCGGGATCCGAGGCAGTCGATCCCGGCTTCCAGCGGGCCATCCTGAAGATCGCCATCGAGCTCCGGAAGCCGAACGCGCCGAGCTACGAGACGATCGTTCAGGCGACCATCCAGAGCATGCGGCTCGACGAGGCCGCGTTCCGCCGATACCTCGGCGAGAACGGCGCGCGGCGGATGAGCTTGCTCCTCGCGACCGCACGCACGGGCGGCCTCTAGCCGCCGAAGGGATCCACGGGCGCCCGTTCGACTGGTGGGCGGGCGGGCAGAGGGTTTGCGGATGGGCGCCCGTGGTGTCGTGCCCCGGTGAGCGAAACCTTTCCCGCAGCGCCTCGTCCTGACGATCCCATGGGCCGACCGCTCACCCTGCACGAGGACAGGCTCTTCCCGCCGGATCCGACGACCCGATCCATCGCCCGCCGCCTCCACGCCGAGGTCCGCACCCTCCCCATCATCAGTCCGCACGGCCACACCGACCCGGGCTGGTTCGCCACCGACGCGCCCTTCCCCGACCCGCACGCCCTCCTCGTCGTGCCGGATCACTACGTCTACCGGATGCTCTACAGCCGGGGCGTCACGCTCGAGTCGCTGGGTGTGCCGCGCGCCGGCGGCGGTGCCGTCGAGACGGACTCCCGGCGCGCCTTCCGTCTCTTCGCCCGGCACTGGCACCTGTTCCGCGGCACGCCGACGCGG
>JAEZXM010000051.1 GCA_023419875.1 Pseudomonadota bacterium
AGGTGGAGCTCTCGACCGACGCGCTCCCCGCGGTCCTCCGCTCGCTCTCCTACGTCGGCCCCGCGCTCGGACCGGCGCGCCTCGAGGCGCTGCTCGCCGAGGCGCGCTCCCTCGCGGCGGCGCACGGGGGCGCGAGGTGGACCCGGGAGCTGCGGCTCCACTGGGCGCGAGCCGGGTGAGCAGGTCGCCTACCCCCCGAGCCGCGGGTGCTCCTCCCGCCACCGCGCCACGGCCTCCGACCGACCTGCGCGCTCGAGCTCCAGATGCCGGCGCAGGGCGCGATCGAGCCGAGGGTCCTCGAAGTGGTGCGCGCTCCAGACCTCGACCGGCTCGAAGCCTCGAGAGATCTTGTGATCGCCTCCGGCCCCGCCCTCGAACCGCCGCACCCCGCGCCGGATGCACTCGTCGACGCTGTGGTAGAGCGCGACGTTGAAGTGCAGGAAGGGGTGGTCCTCGATGCACCCCCAGTAACGACCGTAGAGCGTCGACGCCGAGGCGAGGTTGAAGGCCATGCCCACGAGGCGCCCCGCGCGGCGGGCCTCCACCACCTCGACCGCGTCGGGCATCCCCGCGAGGACCCGCTCGTAGAACGCCTCGTTCACGAACCGCATGCCCCAGGCCATCCGGTCGGTCGAGGCGCGGTGGAGCGCGAAGCAGGACCGCGCCCAGCCGGCGGGATCGCGGGCGAGCTCGTCGCCGCGGGCCGTGCGGATGACGATCCCCTGCGCGGCGGGAGCGGCGCGCTCGCGCTTGATCGCGTTGCGCCGCTTCGAGGTGAACCCCGCCAGGAACTCCTCGGGCGAGGCGTAGCCCCGGTTCTCCCAGTGGTACTGGAAGTCCACCCGCAGCGCGAGGCCGGCGGCCTCGAGCTCCCGCGCCTCCTCGGCGGAGACGAAGAGCGCATGCGCCGAGCCGAGCCGCTCTGCGGCGCACAGCCGGCGCACGCCCGCCAGCAGCTCGGCCACGGCCGGCGCGCGGGCCTCGCCCGGCGCCACCAGGAACCGCCGGCCGGTGGCGGGGGTGAACGGGATCCCGAGCACCAGCTTCGGGTAGTACGGCAGCCCGACCCGCTCCGCCGCCGCCGCCCACTCCCAGTCCCGGCCGAAGTCGCCATCGGAGCCCGTGCGCGCGTACGCGGGAGCGGCCGCGACCACGGAGCCGCCGCGCCGGAGGACGAGGTGGCGCGGGCGCCACCCGGTGCGCCGCGAAGCCGAGCCGCTCTCCTCCGCGGCGGCGAGAAAGGCGTGGCGGACGAAGGGGCTCGCGCGGTCGGGCTCGTGGGCGAACAGGGCGTCCCACGCCTCGGCGGGGACCTCCGCGATCGCGCCGTGGACGGAGAGGGTCGCGCGAGCTTCACGGGCCATCGCCTCTGGATAGCGAGGGGGGGCGGCCGCCCGCAACGCCTGCGCTCACCCCTCCGGCGGCTCGGGCAGGATGCCCACGCTGGGCGGGCGCTCCACGGTCTTCGAGGGCGGAGCGAGCGGCAGGAACACCCGCGCCGCCGTCCCCACGCCCTCGCGCGATTCGATCCGGATCTCGCCGCCCAGCCGCTGGACGATGCCCTGGCAGATGTAGAGCCCGAGCCCCGTCCCCTCGCCCTGCTGCTGCGTCGTGAAGAACGGGTCGAAGATGCTCGACAGGAGGCCCTCGGGGATCCCGACGCCCTCGTCGCGCACCGACACCTGGACGCCGTCCCGGCCCGCGGGGTCGATCGACACGCGGATCCGACGGCGCTCGGCGCCGAGGGCGCCGATCGCCCGGCCGGCGTTGGCGAGCAGGTTCACGAACACCTGGGAGAGCAGGCCCGAGTTGGTGCGGACCACCGGGATCGGCTGGTACGCCTCCTCGACGCTGGTCTCGGGCGGGAAGGACGGGCCCGCCATCCGGAGGGCGAACCTTACGACGTCCTCGAGCACCACGCTCTCGAGGCCCGACTTGTCGGGCCTGGAGAAGGTGGTGAGGTCCTGGACGATCTGCTGGATGCGCTTGCCGCCGGCGCGCGCCTCGCCCACCACCTCGCGGAGCTCGCGGGCGAGGTCCGCGACCCCAGGCTCCGGCTGCTCCTCCTGGGCGGCGTCGAGCCGCTCGTCGAGGTGCCCGAGGCTCGCCAGCACGTAGGAGAGCGGGTTGTTGATCTCGTGGGCCACGCCCGCCACGAGCCGGCCGAGGGCCTCCAGCTTCTGGGCGTGCTGGAGCCTGCGCTCGAGCTCGAGCCGCTCGTTCATGTGAAGCTCGAGCTGAACGTTGGCCGCCTCGAGCTCGCGGGTGCGCTCCTTCACGAGCGCGTCGAGCTCGTCCCGCGACCGCTCGGCCGCGCGCGCGAGGTTCCACTTCTCGGTGAGCGCCATCGCCACCTGACGCACCGCGGTGGACTCGAACGGCTTGCCCAGCACGAGAAACTGCCCCGGGCGCGTCAGCTTCTCGAGCATCTGCTGCCAGGTGTAGTCGGAGTAGGCGGTGCAGATGGCGATCTCGAGCCGCGGATCGAGCTCCCACAGCCGGATGACCGTCTCGACGCCGTCGAGGCCCGGCGGCATCCGGACGTCGACGAAGGCCATGGCGTACGGTTGCCCCTTGGCGAGGGCCTCCCGCGCCATCGAGATGCCCTCGAACCCCTGGGCGGCGAAGGAGAGCTCGAACAGCGGCAGCGCCCGCGTGGGCGTCGAGCTCCCGAACAGGTTCTGCTCGAGCTCCGCGAGCCCCCCGCCCTCGGACGTTCCGCCGATGATCTTCGCGAAGTCCGCGCGGATCGACGCCATATCGTCGATCACGAGCACCCTGCGATTCTCGGCCGTCACCTCGAGTTTCTCCACGATCCGTCCTGCTCCGAACTATCCGGGGGGAGTGCACCCGAGCGCAAGTCGCCGAACCCGGTGCGAGGGAGATGCATGGGTGGGACGTGGCGCGCTGGGTGATTCATGACCCAGGAAGGGGCGGCCACCGCACGCGGCCCTCCGATCCCGGATCTCGCGCCCGGAGCCACCTGACCCGGAGGCCCGAGCCATGCACAATGGGCGCGTGCCGCAGAGCCCGCGCCAGCGACCGACGATCGGGTTCCTGCTCGACAACCTGTTCGACGGCTTCGAGGAGACGCTCTTCTCGAGCATCGTCGGCGCGGCGCGGGAGCACGACGCGAACCTGGTCTGCGTGCTGGGCGGCTCCGTGCACTCGGAGTCCGAGGGCCTCGAGCCCTGGGCCCGCAACGCGCTCTACGACCTCGTCACCCCGGAGAGCTTCGACGGCGTCATCGTGCTCTCGGCCTCGGTCGGCATCTTCCTCGAGGATCCGGAAGCGGAGCGCTTCTTCTCCCGCTTCGCGCCCCTCCCGATGATCCACCTCTGCCGTGCGCTGCCGAGCGCGCCGAGCCTGGTGGTGGACAATGCCGCCGGGATCCATGCCCTGATGGACCACCTCGTGGGCCACCACGGGCGGCAGCGGGTGGCCTTCATCCGTGGGCCGGCGACGAGCAGCGACGCGGAGCAGCGGTACGCCGCCTTCCGCGCCGCGCTCGAGCGCTACGGTCTTCCGTTCGACCCGGCCTACGTCTTCGACGGCGACTACCAGCGCGCCTCAGGCATCCGGGCGGTCCAGGCGTTCTGGGACGAGCGCCGGATCCGGCCGGACGCGATCGTGGCCGCCAACGACCTCATGGCCCTCCTCGCAATGGCCGAGCTCGCCCGCCGTGGCATCGACGTGCCGATCGAGGTGGCGGTGACCGGCTTCGACGACACCGCCGCCGCGAGCAGCTCGCTGCCCTCGCTCACGACGGTCCGCCAGCCGCTCGAGGAGATGGGACGCACGGCGGTGGCCCGGTTGCTCGCCCGGCTCCGGGGCGAGCCCGTGCCGCCGGTCGAGACGTTCCCGTCCGAGCCCGTGGTCCGCCGTTCCTGCGGCTGCCTCCCCGTCCTCGGCCGCTGGCGCGCCCAGGAGGTGGCGGGCGCCGCCTCGGTCCCGGAACCCGGGCTGGCCGCGGCGCTGGAGCGGGCCGCGCCCGAGCTCTCCCACCGGCTCGGTCGGGGGAGCTGGGCCCAGGAGCTGGCGCGCGCGTTCGAGGAGGCCTTCGGCGGCACCCCCGACGTCCTGCTCGAGGCGCTCGAGGACATGGTGATCCGCGGCATGGACGCGGGCGTGGACCCCATGCGCTTCTACGACGTGGTCCACGAGATGCTGCGCCACGCGCGCGGCCGGGACGGCGGTGGCCAGACCCTCGCGATCCTCGCCGAGTCCTGCGCCCAGCTCGTCGGGACCATGGCCGCCCAGGCCCGGACCGGAGAGCGCATCCAGTCCGCGGAGGAGACCAAGATCCTCCAGCACATCTTCCTGCCGGTGTACCTCACCGAGGAGCGGTTCGTGGAGGTGCTGAAGGAGGAGCTCCCCACCCTCGGCCTGCGCAGCTTCTTCATCTGCCGGTTCGCCGACCCCGAGGGCCGGCACGCCCGACTCGAGATGAGCTACGACCTCGGGGCGGCCCTCCCCGCCGGGCCCGGCGCCGGACCCTTCCCCTCCACGCGCCTGCTGCCCGGCGGGATCCGTTCCGGTGTCCGCCACGCCCACGCGCTCCTCCCGCTGCACCACCTGAGCGAGCGGATCGGCTTCGCCCTCTGCGACATCGCTCCCATGAGCCCCGGGGTGTACGAGTTCCTCTCCACGCAGATGAGCTCGGTGCTCAAGTTCACGGCGCTCGTGAAGGAGGTCCGGCGGCAGGCCACCGTGCTCGAGGAGAAGGTCGAGGAGCGGACGGCCGAGCTGCGCGAGGCCCAGCGGCAGCTCGTCGAGACCGCGCACCAGGCGGGCATGGCCGAGGTCGCCGTGGGGGTGCTCCACAATGTCGGCAACCTCCTCAACAGCGTGAGCGTGTGCGCCGAGGAGATCGCCGCGCGCGTGGACAGCTCCCACGCGGAGGGGCTGCGAAAGGCGCTGGAGCTGCTCGTCCAGCACCGCGGCGACCTGATCGGCTTCTTCACGGCGGACCCGCGGGCGCTCCTCCTCCCCGACTACCTGGACCGGGTGTCGAACGGGTTCGCGCAGGACCGCCTCCGCTCCCGGGAGGAGGCCAAACAGCTCCTGGAGAAGATCGCGGTCATCCGCGACACCATCCGGGCGCTCCAGGATCTGGCGCGCCACGGCAGGCAGGCGGTGATGCGCGAGCAGGTCGAGATCTCGGGCGTCGTGGACGCGGTGATCGAGATCCAGCGCCCGCTCCTCCTGCGCCACGGCGTCCGGATCCACCGGGAGTTCGAGCGGCCGCTCCCCGGGCTGGTGACAGAGCGGGCCAAGCTGATCCAGGTGCTCGTGAACCTGGTCAAGAACGCGGTGGAGGCCATGCGCGCCAGGCCGGACGGCGAGCGGCTCCTCACGATCGGCGGCAGGCTCGACGAGCCGGGCTGGGTCCGGATCAGCGTCACCGACTCCGGCGAGGGCATCGCGCCGGAGAACATGGACCGCATCTTCTCGTTCGGCTTCACCACCAAGACGGACGGTCACGGGTTCGGGCTCCACTCCTGCGCCCTGCACGCGCGGCAGCTCGGCGGCGCGCTGCACGCGACGAGCGAGGGCATCGGCCAGGGCGCGACCTTCGCGCTCGTGCTTCCGCAGGAGCCGGCGCCGGGATGACGACGGCCCAGGCACATCGCCCGGCGATCGGGCTCCTCCTGAACAGCCTCTTCGACGGCTTCGAGGAGACGATCTGGACGAGCGTCGTGCACGCCGCGGCGGAGTTCGACGCGAACCTCCTCTGCCTCCTGGGCGGGGCGCTGGGCACGCGCTCGCCGAGCATCGGGATCGTGGACCTCGTCGATCGGCGCAACCTCGACGGCCTGGTGGTGGTCTCCGGCTCGGTGGGCTGGCTCTCCGGCGTGGAGCACGTCGCGGAGCGGATCCGCACCGAGGTCGGGATCCCCACCGTCAGCCTGAGCGAACGCGCGGGCCAGGTGCCCACCCTTCTCGTGGACAACGGGGCCGGGATCGCCGCGGTGATCGAGCACCTGGTGAGCCACCACGGCCGCCGGCGGATCGCCTTCGTGACCGGTCCGCCCGCGAACTCGGACGCCGTGGCGCGCCGCGCGGCCTACGAGAGGACGCTCTCCGGGCTGGGGCTCCCCTACGATCCCCAGCTCGTGCTGGAGGGCGACTTCGGGCGCGAGTCGGGGTTCCGTGCGGCGCGGAAGCTGCTCTCCTCCGCCGTCCCCTTCGACGCACTGCTCGCGTCCAACGACGCGATGGCCCTCTCGGCGATGCAGGAGCTGGTCCGGTCCGGCCGCAGGGTACCGGAGGAGATCGCGGTCGCCGGGTTCGACGACATCATCGACGCGCCGAGCAGCGGGCTCACCACCGTGCGCCAGCCCCTGCGGGAGATGGCGCGTGAGGCGGTGCGGACCGTGCTCGCGCAGATCCGGGGGGAGCCGGTCCCCGAGGAGGTGACGTTCCCCGCTCGCATGGTGGTCCGCCGGACGTGTGGATGCGCGAGCGCCGAGGCCTCCTCCTGGTTCCCGGCCAGGCGGTCTGCGGAGGGCGAGGGCGAGCCGCTGGCAGACGAGCTGACGCGCCGATTCCCGGACCTGGCCGCGCGCTTCGGGCATCCCGCCTGGGCGGCCGAGCTCGCCGCGGCCGCGTCGGCCGACGGTCCAGTCACCCCGGACCACCCGTTCCTGGCGACGCTGGATCGGCTCCTCGAGCGCGGCCTGCCGCACGTGCCCGATCCCGCCGACTGGTTTCCGGTCGTGCGGGTGGTGCTCGGCCGCGCCCGCCGGGCCGGCGGCGCCGGCGCCGAGCACGCGGCCCACCTCCACGAGTCCGCGCTCGCGCTCGTCGGTTCGCGCGCCGCGGCGCTCGAGATGCAGCGGCGGGTCCGGGTGGACGAGGAGATCCGCGTCTTCCGCCGGCTCGTCTACCCCATCCCCACGCCCGAGGAGGGGTTCACGCGGAACCTCGCCGGCGGCCTGCCCGTGCTCGGGATGCGGAGCTTCTTTCTCTCGCGCTTCCTGGCCCCCGGCCAGGAGCGCGCGCGCCTCATCGTCCACTTCGACCTCGACGGCGCCGCCCTCCTCGACGGCGATCCCGCCTCGTTCCCGGCCTGGCAGCTCGTCCCCGGCCGCTTCGCGCCCGACCGCCGGCGCGCCCACGCGCTCCTGCCCATCCACTCGCCCACCGAGCTCATCGGCTTCGCCCTCTGCGACATCGGCCCGATGGGCACCTCCGGCTACGAGCTCCTGATGCACCAGCTCTCGACCGTGCTGTCGGTGAACGGTCTCATGGCCGAGGTGCGCGACCAGAACCGCCGGCTGCTCGAGACCGCCCGCCAGGCCGGCATGGCCGAGGTGGCCGTCGGCGCGCTCCACAACGTCGGCAACCTGCTCAACAGCGTGAGCGTCTCCGCCGAGGAGATCCGGAGCGCCGCCGCCGACGCCGCGTCGTCTGGCTTCGCCCGCGCCAGCGCCCTGCTGGCCGAGCACGCCGCCGACCTCCCCGGCTTCTTCGCCCACGACCCCCGCTCCGCCCTGCTCCCCGACTACTTCGCGAAGACGAGCGCGGTGCTCTCGCAGGAGCTGGAGCGGGTCCAGGCCGAGGCGACCGAGCTCCTCGACCGGACCTCGCTCATCCGCGAGAGCATCCGGTCGCTCCAGGACCATGCCCGCGCCGGCCAGGACCAGCTCCTGCGCGAGCGGTTCGATCTCGCCGACCTGGTGCTCGCCGCGCTCGAGATCCAGCGCCCCCATCTCGAACGCCACAGCGTGTCGGTCCGCCAGGAGCTCGGCGAGCTGCCGGCGGTCGTGGCGCCGCGGTCGAAGCTCGTGCACGTGCTCGTGAACCTGGTGAAGAACGCCGTCGAGGCCATGGCCGCGACCCCCGAGGGCGGCCGGTGCCTGTCGCTCCGCGCCGCCTGCGAACCCGACGGCGGGATCCGCCTCGAGGTGAGCGACACGGGCGAGGGGATCGCGCCCGAGAACCTGCCGAGAGTATTCACGTACGGTTTCACCACGAAGAAGGACGGCCACGGCTTCGGCCTGCACACCTGCGCCAACTACATGAAGCAGATGGGCGGCGCCATCGAGGTGCGGAGCGAAGGCCGCGGGGCGGGGACGACGTTCACGCTGCGGCTGCCGGCCGGTCGGTAGCCGCCCGCAGGGCGGCTGCCGACCGTGAGCGGGGCGGACGGGGTTCCGCACGCCGTTTCCAAGCCAAGAACTGCCGTCCGGCTCTGGTCCAGGATTCCTGCCGAATTCAAGAGGGCGGCACCGGCCCCCTCACCGTCACGTCAGCGGGAACGACTCGTCGTACTGCTCAAGCCAGACGATCACGAGCCGCTCACCCCTCCAGCCTGGCCGCGACCGAGCCACGTCTCGTCGGCGTTCTCACCGGACACTCGGCGCTCGGTCTTCCGCGTGGTCGTGTCGTCCAGACCGGCGAGAAGATCGAGCCGTTCGTTGAACAGCTTCGCCCCGGTCTCACGCGAGCCCGAGACGTGAAGGACGAGCGCCCTGAGGTCGTCGGCGCACTTGTACTGCAAACCCCCGCGGTCGCGCATGACCTCGCAATCCGCGAGCGGCGAGGATGCTGGGGCTGCACCGAGCACCGTTGTGATGAGCACTATCCAGGAGGTCATGAGCCATCGTACCCGAAGAGCCGCAGCATGCCGTAAGCCGCCTCGCCGGAGACCACGACCGTAGTTCCTCAGCTGCTGCCGCCAGGTCCCTTCCGCGTACGCGCCGCGTCAGACCCGCGGGATAGATTCCTGCCGATTTCAAGATGCCCTCCCGACCCTCCAACTCCGCCTGCCCCGTCCCCGCCGCGGCGCCCCAGCTCGCCCTCGCCCTCGCCGAGCCGCGCACCTGGGGCGGCGCCCGCCAGGGCGCGGGACGGAAGCGCGGCGATCGGGTGCAGCACACGGAACGTCCATCCGTCGCGCGCCGCTGTCCGACCCACGTGACCCTCCGCGTGCGCCCCGACGTCCCGAACCTGCGCAAGTGCGTTTCCTTCGCCGCGGTGGAGGCCGGGCTCGAGGCCATCCTGGGGAGGCCAGGGTTCCGCGTCGTGCACTTCTCGGCGCAGAAGAACCACCTGCACCTCCTCATCGAGGCGGCGAACGCGAGGGCCCTCTCCCGCGGCGTCCAGGCGCTGTCGATCCGGATCGCCCGTTCCTTGAATCGCGCGCACGGCCGCAGCGGGCCCGTCTTCTCGGAGCGCTACCACGCCCGTACGCTCCGAACCCCGCGCGAGGTCCGGAACGCGCTGCTGTACGTGCTGCAGAACCACCGGCGGCACGCGACCCCGGAGGCCACGCGACGCGGCGGGATCATCGACCCCGGCTGGCTCGATCCCTGCTCGTCGGCGGCGAGCTTCGACGGCTGGCGGGATCCGCCGGAGTCGAAACCGGCCCGGGCGGCGCCGGTCTCACCTCCGACGTTCTGGCTGCTCACAACCGGCTGGCGACGCCACGGGCTGCTGGGCGTCGACGAGGTTCCGCCGGCGGCTTGGCACTGAGTCCGACCGCTTCTGGAACGCTCCCGCTTCCAAGAATTCCTGCCGAATTCAAGTTGCCTGTCAGCACACCCCCGACCGTTGTACGAACTGGCACATCTACCCCGCCCCCACGATCGCTACCCGACCACCATCAGCCTCTCCCCCACGCGCCCCCGCCCTCCCTCTCCCCCTC